>SCQX01000186.1 GCA_004298545.1 Candidimonas sp.
TCAGGCCAACGTACAAACGGCACGCATCAATCTGGGTTACGCCTACGTCACGTCGCCCATAACGGGCCGCGCCGGCCAGCAGCAGGTCACCGAGGGCGCGCTCGTGGGCCAGGGCTCCGCCACACTGCTCACGACGGTGAGCCAACTCGACCCGCTGTACGTCAATTTCACCATTGGCGTGAACCAGCTCAACGAATTGCAGACGGCCGCGGAACAGGGGGACATCCAGCTCACCGCGCCCAACAAGACCACGGTCACGATAACGCTGCCCGACGGCACGCCTTACGCCGAACCCGGCACGGTGGATTTCTCGGCGCCCACGGTCGACCCTGCCACCGGGTCGGTCACTTTGCGCGCCCTGTTGCCGAACCCGAAGTTCAGGCTGCTGCCGGGCACTTACGTCACCCTGCGGCTGGCGCTGGGTGAGCGCCACAATGCATTCCTGATACCACAGGCCGCGGTGCAGCGCGACATCACGGGCACTTACGTGCTGGTGGTCGGCAAGGACGGCAAGGTCGCCCACCGCAACGTGACGACGAACGGCACGCAAGGCGTCGACTGGATCGTCACGGCGGGCCTGACGGCGGGCGACTCGGTGATCGTTTCGGGACTGCAGAGGATGCAGATCGGCGGGCAAGCCAAGACGGAACCCTGGCAGCCACCGGCATCGACCGCGAAATTGACGGGCGCCGCGGCCGCGGCCGCCAAAGCCGCCGACGGCAAGTAACGGAATTTCCACATGTCGAACTTCTTCATCGACCGGCCCATCTTCGCGTGGGTGATCGCCATTCTGATCACGCTAGGCGGCGTGCTCGCGATCAACAACCTCGGCGTGCAGTCGTATCCGAACATCGCACCGCCGCAAGTCTCTATCGTCGCCCGTTACCCCGGCGCCAGTTCCAGTACCGCCGAGGGCTCGGTCACCGAGGTGATCGAGCAGCAGCTCACCGGCATCGACAACCTGCTGTACTTCAATTCGTCCACCAGCTCCAACGGCCGCGTGGAAATTACCCTCACCTTCAAGCCCGGCACCAACCCCGATATCGCGGCGGTACAGACGCAAAACCAGGTCACGCGGGCCGAACCACGGTTACCGCCGGAAGTACTAGCTCAAGGCATCGTGGTCGCCAAGGCCAACCCCGACACGCTGATGGCCGTCGCACTACGTTCGGACAACCCCGCCATCGACCGGGACCGCCTGAACGACATCGTCGCCTCGCAGGTACTGAATCCGATTTCGCGTATAGAAGGCGTCGGAACCACGCGTCAGTTCGGCGCCGAATACGCCATGCGCATCTGGCTGAACCCGGAGAAGATGCACGGCTACGGCCTGTCGGCGACCGATGTGATCAACGCGCTGCAGGCGCAGAACATTCAGGTGGCGGCCGGCACGCTGGGCGCCGACCCGGCGGTCAAGGGCTGGGGCTTCACCGCCAACGTCGCCGGCGAAAGCCTGTTTTCGACGCCCGAGCAGTTCCTCGGCATCATCCTGCGCGCCAACCCCAACGGCACCGCGGTGACACTCGGCGATGTCGCGACCGCCGACTTCGGGCCGCAAAACTACGGCTTCGACACCATATACGACGGCAAGCCAGTCGGCGCCTTCGCCATCCAGACTTTGCCCGGCGCCAACGGCCTTGCCGTCGCGAAGGCGGTACGCGCCGAAATGGCGAAGCTGCAAGTCGGGTTCCCACAAGGGGTGACCTGGTTCGTTCCCTACGACACCACGACTTTCATCACGATCTCGATCGAAGACGTGCTGACGACGCTGATCGAGGCCCTGGTGCTGGTGTTCCTGGTGATGCTGGTCTTCCTGCAGAATTTCCGCGCCACCATCATTCCGGCCATCGTGATCCCGGTGGCGCTGCTGGGAGCGTTCATCGGCATGGACGCGTTGGGATTCACCATCAACCAACTCAGTCTGTTCGGCATGGTGATGGCCATCGGCATCGTCGTGGACGATGCGATCGTCGTGATCGAAAACATCGAGCGCATCATGACCGAGCAGGGCCTGTCGCCCAAAGAAGCCGCGCGCAAGGGCATGAAGGAGATCTCGGGCGCGGTGGTGGCCATCACGGCGGTGCTGCTGGCGGTGTTCGTGCCGTCGGCGCTGCAGACAGGCTCCACCGGCATCATTTACCGCCAATTCGCCCTGACGATCGCGGTGTCGATGTTCTTCTCGGCATTTCTGGCACTAACTTTCACGCCGGCGCTGTGCGCGAAGTACCTGAAACCGGCACACGAACGCAAAAAGAATATTCTGTTTCGCAAATTCAACGACGCATTCGACTGGACGCACCACACCTACGTCGGACACGTGGGCCACGCCGTGCGCCACGCGCCACGCTGGATGATGGTGTTCCTGGTGGTGGTGGTGGCAGCCGGGTTCTTCTACGTCAAGTTGCCGGGCAGTTTTCTGCCGCAGGAGGATCAGGGTTACCTGCTGGCCATGGTGCAGCTGCCGCCGGGCGCCACCAAGCAGCGCAGCGAAGCGGTGATGAGTGAAATATGGGGCGTACTGCAGAAAGATCCCGAGATCGAGCACACGGTGCAGATCATCGGCTTCAGTCCGGTGGGCTCGGGCGAGAACAACGGCATGGCGTTCATTCAGTTGACGGACTGGAGCAAGCGCAAGCTTACCGCCGAGCAGATCATCCCGCGATTGAACGCGCAATTGCACAAAGACATCCGCGACGCGTCCATCGTCGTCGTCAATCTGCCCACGGTGCATGGCCTTGGCCAGTTCGGCGGCTTCGACATGTACCTGGAAGATACCGCAGGCCTCGGCCGCGCCGCGCTGGACCGGGCGCTGCAATCGGTCCAGGCCAAGGCCAAGGAGAGCAAGGTGCTGGTCAACGTGCGGCCCAATCAGCTGCCGCCGTCACCGCAGCTCGACTTCAGCATCGATCGCGTGCAGGCAGCCTCGATGGGCCTGTCGGCTACCGACGTGGCCAACGCGGCCAGCCTGATGCTCGCCCCCACCCAGGTCGGCCAGATGTTTGCCGAAGGGCGCGTCAAGTTCGTGATGCTGCAGGCAGCCGCGCCCTACCGCATGAGCCGCGCGGCATTCAATGATTTCTACACGCCCAGCAGCACCCGGAAAAATCCGGACGGCACGCCGGCGATGATTCCGATCTCCAGCGTGATCAAGAGCCACTGGGCGCTGGTATCGCCTTCGCTCACGCGTTTCAACGGCAATCCGGCGATCGAAGTCGTGGGCGACGCCGCCCCCGGGTTTGCGTCGGGCCAGGCGATGGGCGCGATGCAGGACATCGTGTCGCGCGACCTGCCGCATGGCTTCGGCGTCGATTGGGCCGGTGAGTCATTCCAGGAAATCGCGTCGAGCAGCGGCGCACCCATGCTGATGGCCTTGTCCATCCTGGTGGTGTTCCTGGCGCTTGCGGCCCTGTACGAAAGCTGGTCGGTACCGGTCGCGGTACTGCTGATCGTACCGCTGGCGCTGCTGGGCACGGTCCTGTTCACGATGGGGCGCGGCCTGGCCAACGATGTGTTCTTCAAGATCGGCCTGGTGACGGTCATCGGCCTGGCCGCCAAGAACGCCATCCTGATCATCGAGTACGCGGTCGCCGCGCAGGAGGAAGGAAAAACCCTGCGCGAGGCGGTGCTGACCGCCGCGCGGCTGCGCTTCCGCCCCATCCTGATGACCTCGTTCGCGTTCATCCTCGGCGTGTTCCCGCTCTTCATTTCCACCGGTGCGGGCGCCAACGCGCGCCACGCCATCGGCACCGGCGTGATCGGCGGCATGCTGTTCGCCACGATTTTCGGGCTGCTGCTGATTCCCGTGTTCTATGTGATCGTACGGCGCATCGTCGGCGACAAGCTCGACGGGGTAAAGGTGACCGAAAAGGAACCGTAAGC
>SCQX01000187.1 GCA_004298545.1 Candidimonas sp.
GCGGCCACCGCCGCGCCCGGATTTTTTGAAGTTCACCGCGCCCAGGGCGGAACGGCCTGGGCGCGGTGTTGACGACGGTTATTCCTTCGTCTCGATGATCCACCACATGGCGCGCACCAAAGCGCGGCCCGTGATGGGGTGAATATCGGTGAGGTCTGCGCGGGCCGTCCAGCCCGAGGGCGGGCGGTAGCCGCGCACGTCGCCATCGCCGTGCCAGCGGCGAGCGCGTACCGTGCCGGGGGAGTAGATCGCCGCCATGCGCGGGCGGCTGGTGGTGGTGCGGGTCATGGGGGGTGCTCCTGACAGCGAAGCGCCCCGGTCGAGGCCGGGGCGCGCGCCTTCAGCGCGGGTCAAGCGGCCAACACTTCAGTGGGTTCATCCGCCTCGGTGGCGACTTCCTCCGCACCGTCCTGCGGGCCTTTCTCGGGCCCGTCTTCCGTCTTGAAGATGGCAGGCATCCAACCCTTGCCGTTCACCAGCCGCTCGGCCTCGCTGGCAATGTCGGCCTTCTTGAGCTTCGCCAGCCGATTGACGCTCTCGGGCGCAAATTCGCCCACGGCTTGCAGAACCACCACCTTCGGAACGTGCTTGAAATACCCTTCGGCGGTCGGCTTCCACCATGCGGCCATATCGAGGCCCACGGCCTGCGCCAGTTCCGCACCGGGTTGCTGCGCCGTGGCGCGCGGTGTCACCACATCAACCGTCGAGGCCACGCACACCGCCAGCAACTTGACCAACTCGCCTTGCTCCATCGCCAGCAGCGCGGCGAACAGTTCGGCACTGTCCTCGGGTAGCTTGCCGCTCCATGCCTCTTGCAATTCGCGCAGTGCCACGGCGGCAGGCGATTCCGGCCAGTCCGGGGCCATGCCTTCCAGCCGGTCCTGCACCGTGAGGCGCACGCCCAGCGGTAGATCGTGGCCGTAGTAGCGGCCTCGCAAGACGGTCTGCACCATGCCATGCATCAGCGCGGCCAGTGCGACTTGCGGATGCTGGGCCACTTCGATTTGCAGCGCAGCGGTGCGATGGGCGCTCAGGCGCTGGGCCAGCCGGTCGGAAATCGCTGCGGCCTTGGGCGCTTCGTCTTCCTCGCCTTCGTCATCGCTGGCAGCATCCGCGCCACTGAACCCTAGGCGCAGCTTTTCGAGCGTGCGCAGCGCCTTGGCCTCGGCCTCGCGCAGCAGCCCGCGATGAATCACGGCCTCGCCGTTGCGGTCAATGGTGACGATGGCCCCGGCTGCGGCCTTCACGTTCGCGGCATATCCCTGCAAGCCATCCTCCAGCGCCTGCAACTGCTCGCCCAGCCGCTCGCCTTCCTCTTGCAGCGCGTCGGCCTTGTCCTCGTCCTCGGCGTCCACCGCGGCATCCACCGCTTCGGCGACCTCCTGCATCTTGGCTTGCAGCTTCTCGATGCGCTGCGCTTCGCGCTTGTTGGGTTCGCGCCGCTCTCTCGGAGCACGCTGGAAGGCGTGCAGGTCAGCGTGGGTCACGCCCGGCGTGGCATCGGCCCAAGCCCAGCCCTCGGCCTTCACTTCGGCGGCGATGCCCGCCAGCTTGTCTTGTGCCAGCCGTTCCAGCAGCGCGGCGTCGGTCAGGTACACGCCCGTATCACCTTCCGCGAACAGGTCGCGGCGGATGCCGCCGCCTGCGGCTTCGTAGCTGTCCAGTCCGACGAAGCGCACCAGAGGATGGTGGTAAGCGTCAATCTCGCGCTCGGTGAGGCGTTCGCGCAGCGCGGACGGCTGACGTTGCCATTGCGGCGCATCGTAAAACGCGCTTTCCTGCGCGGCGTGGTCGTCGGTGATGGAAAGGGCCATCAGTTGGTCAAGGCTCACGGCGTCGGCCCGGTAGTCCGCCATCAGGCGCGGCGAGACGTTCGCCAGCTTCAAACGGCGCTGCACCACCAGCGGCGTGACGGAGAAATCCGCTGCAATGTCCTCAATCGGTCGGCCTTCGGCCACCAGCGCCGCGAAGGCTTCAAACTGGTCGGCCGGGTGCATGGCTTCGCGCTGCACGTTCTCGGTGAGGCTCGCCGTGCGTGCGGTGCCATCGGCCACCTGCAGGCAAGGCACGTCCCAATCCTTGGCGATGCGGTGCTTTTTCGCCAGCAACTTCAATGCGGCCAGCCTGCGCCCACCGGCCACCACCTCGTAATGCAGGCCATCGGCGGCGGGAATCACGATCAGGTTTTGCAGCAGGCCCACGCGCTGAATGGACGCGGCCAGTTCAGGGATGGACATGCGCGGGACAGCCTTGCGCACGTTGCGGCCCGTGGGACGCAGCACCAACCGCGAGAGCGGAACCAGAATCATGTGCTTGCTCGGGTCGGCGGCTTGCAGCACATTGGCGCGGGTGTCGAGGGCTTGGGTTTCGATGTAGGTAACGGCGTTCATGGTGAATCTCCAATCGAGTGAAGCAAGGGAATGGAGGGGAAACCGCCCCTCCGGCGGGGGAACGGCTAAGCTTTGAGGGCGCGCATGCCATCGGCCAGCAGCCACAGGGCGCGGTTCAGTCGAATGTCGGAATCAATGCCCTGCACGGGCCGGGTGCTCTGGCGGCGTCCATTGCTGCTGCGGCCATGCAATCCGCCCTTGGTCAAGTTCTCCTGCGTGCGGTTGAACACACTCCACAGGTCGGGGCGGCGGTCTTCAAACCGGCGCGGCATCAGGATTTGCGATTCCGTGACGGGCGCGGGCTTGTTCGGGTCGTCGTACTTGAGTGCCAGCGCGGCGCGGGCGAACACTTCGGATTCACCATCGTCCAAGGTGATTGCGCGCATGGCATCGCGGGAATCGCGCACGCGGTCAAAGCCGCTCAGTACCTGATACGCGCCTTCGATCACCAGTCCGGCCACGTCGCCTTTGTGGGGCACGCGCACATCGGCCACCGTGTCACCACAAACAAGGCCATTGCTGCAAACGAACCTGAACTGGCCCGCCAGCATCTGATAGCTGCTCGTGCCATCGTGCGAGTTCAGCAGCACAATCTCGTTAGCTTCCGCGCCGTTGATCTGGCTGGCGTGGCGCAGACGCAGCATGTGTTTGGTGTGCTCGCGCTTGCCTTCATCGCGCACGCGGGTCTGCGTCACCATGAAGGGCTGAAACCCCTCCTTGCGCAGTTCGGTCAGAACCGCAGCCGTGGGGATGTAGGCGTACCGCTCGGAACGGCTCTCATGCGGGGCATCCGCGAAGATGGACGGGGCCACCCTGCGAATCTGGTCATCCGACAGCGGGTAGTCGCTGCGCAGCGTCGGGGAGTGGGAGGCGAAACGGGTTGCAAGCATGTCGTTCTCCTGAACAAAAAGGCTGTTGAAGAAAACCGCACACCGGATTCCAAGATTCGGAGCCCAGCCTTTCGGCTGTTCGGTGCGGTCGGCACGAGGAACCCGGTTGGCCCTGTTGCCACCGTCTTTCCTGAGTTCATCGCCCGCGACGGAAGGGAGCCCGTGGACGGGGGCCGTCAAGGAAACAAGCGCAGGGTTGGTGCGGCCCGCAGCGCAGCGAGGACACGGCCCTGCGCGCCTTGACGGCCCACGGCCGCGGGCTACAGTCGCGGACAAGGTGATGAAGTCAGGGGAGACGGCTGGACAAGGCAACGGCCCTGCAGCACGCCGACTGCACGGCAAGCGAAGCGCGCAGGCCCGAAGCTGGAAGCCGGGCCGGAGGCGCCAGCCGAGCGGAGCGAGGGAACGATGGAAGCCCGGCAGGGGCGAAACCCCGTAGGGGGTTCGATGCGCAGCACGACAGCGCGACCGGCCATCTCTCAGGTGGCCGGGGACGCCCAGGTTTCAGCGTGGAATGAGCAACAGAGTCACGACGAACCCGTGCCCACGGGGTAGCGGATCAGTGATTGCAGGTGCCGTCTGACCGAGCCGTCGCAGGCAGCTTTGAGCCCCTTTTCCTACAACCATTACCCGGGAGAACGGAGAGCACAGAGAGCACAGGGATAAACAGGAGGACGAGGAGCACCGAAACTTCTAAATAACACGTTGATTTATAAGTGTTTTTCTGAGAAATTTCTGCGGAATCATGCAATCTCAATCTATCAAATTACGTGATTCAGCTTATTTGATAGGTACTTGATGGCGATAGACTCAAACCGAACCGTGTGATGTTCAGCGTATTCAATCATTGAAGTTGCGCGGATTCGAGCGTCCAATAGGTCCATCAAAAATACTCAAAGGACTGACATGGCAACGCAGAAGCAATCGCGAAACCGGCGGCTCAACATGGCCGAGCGCGCCAAGCAGCAGATGGACATCCAGTTCCCCGGCCACCCGGATGCGCTGCTCTGGCACCGCAAACTGAATGATGGCTACTCAACGATCCCCCGCACACTGCCACTGGCGATACAGGCCATCGACGCTCAATCCAAGGGACAGCCTGCGGGGCACACGCTGCTGTGCCTGTGGATTCGCGCACCTGACCACCCTTTTCTCACGATTGAGGCCCCGGCCACCTTCGCCGCTGAAGCGGGCTTCGATGGTGAGCGTGCGGTTGATACCTGGCGCCGTCGTATGCGCGCGCTGCGCGATCTGGGGTTCATCGAGGCAAAGAAGGGGCCTACCGGTGACTTCCACTACGTACTGCTGCTCAACCCCAACGTGGGCATCGAAAAGCTGAGGCGAGCGGACAAAGTGCAGACGGTTCTCTATGGACGCTTCCGGGATCGCTTGATCGACATCGGCGCGCAGGACGACATCACGGACTATGACAACTACCTGGAGGATCTCAAGAAGGCCGAAGTGAAGGCCGCTGCGAAAGCGCCGAAGACTGCCAAGAGCCCTGCCGCTTCTGCGGACGCATCGACCAAGACGGCCAGTGCCTCCGCAAAGCCCAAGTCAAGGACTCGTTCGAGGGTGAGAGAGGAATGATGATGTCCCGTATCAAAGATCCTCCAGAAGAAAGCAGCTTGTTCGGTCGATGGGCTCGATGGGCGGCTGCGCCGTACTGCGAATTCAAAGACGACCGCGCCCGACTGCTTGCCCTGGTTGCGCGCGATGTACGCAAGGTGGCCATCGTGATCGTGCTCGCGGTCACGGGTGTCTCGGTGCCGTGGCGTGGGTGGGCAGCCTTTTTGCTAGGATGAGCCCGGCGTGTCGCTCAATGCTGGCTGGCCAGCCGATCCGGCGCTGCCGGGTCGGCAGTATTCAGGGGCGCCAAGCCTGCGCGCAGTTATCACGCGGCGCGGGCGCGTGTGAAGGGGCGTCCGACGACGCCCCAAGGCCGAGTCAGACAACGACACGTCCGGCCAGCCGCGCATCGCGCGCATAGGCGCTCAATCGCTTCTCGGCGCGAAACGACAAGTCGCGCTCGATCGGCAAGCCCAGCCCGCCGCGCACCGTCGCCAGTTCGCCCAGGCTGACCCAGCCGATTTTCGGCATCCCCAGGCCCAGGTCACAAAGACCAAAGGCATGGTCGTGGTCATCGGGATCAATCTCGGTCAGCAGCCAGGTCGCGCCAGCGTCAGGCGTGAACAGCTTGACCACAGGCGCCGGATCGAAGTCCGGGTTCTCCAGCGATTCGCGGCCGTTGGCCAGCAGCACGACGCGCTGCTCGTCGGTGATGAGTGCGTGGTTCATGGTGAACTCCTGAAAGGTTGCCGGGCGGAATTGCCCAGCCCTTCCGGGGCACTGCGCAGCGCAAGCAGTCAAGGGTCAACGACGGCCGCAGGCCGCCAGCGTGCAAGGCACGCGCCGCCCTTGCACAGCGAGCACGCCGTGACACGATGAAGGGAACAGCAAGCCGCCACACCCCACCCCCAGCCATACCCGCCCCGGTATTGGCAAGCGAAGCGCGCAGGCCCCAAGCTGAACGCCGGGCCGGAGGCATCAGCCGAGCGGAGCGAGGGAGCGATGGAAGCCCGTCACGGGCGAGACCCCACAGGGGGCACGATGCGCTATGCGCACGACAGCACGACCGGCCATGTTTCCTGGCCGGAAACGCCCAGATTTCAAAGGGCAACCTCTTGGAGTCGAGAAGGGCCTTGACGGGACCTACCGCCATAGCAACTTGACGTCTCTGCGTAAATCTGGTTACGATTCAATCGCGGTTCAGCCGAACCGTGGGTGAGTTGCTCCCGTCAGTGCACGCACCGGACACCTGTCCGGCCTGGCAAAACCAGCGTGAAGTACCCCCTTCATTTTCCCGGCTTGGTTTGAGTCCCGGAAAGCCGAACAACGCGTGCCGTTCTTCATTGTGCTTTCCATGACGGAGCTCAATCCATGGCAACGCCCACTTCGGGTTCTTCGGCCGCCACGGCCGCATTCCCTTCCCCCTCTGCTGCTTCGGCGGCGCCGCTGACCGACGAAGCACGCGCCGGTGCTCTCTGGACCTTTCTCCAGGCCCAGGCACCACGCTTCACCTTCGACCAGGCGCTCGAGGTTGTCCAGTCGCTGCGCATCGACCCACGCGAGGATCACAAGACGCTCGCCAAGCGTTTGCGCAAGGCGCTGCAAGAGCGGCGCATCGCGCTCAAGCACGTGAACGCCCTGCATGCTGCCGCCCGGCTGAACGGCCACGCCAGTTGGCACACCGATGACGAGGCGGCAGTTGCGCGCCTGCGCTTCGAGGTCATCGAGAGCGGCCCCCAGATGCGGCGGTCCGAGTTCGCGTCCTGGAGCGAGCTCGCCGTAGAGCTGCGCGTCTGGGCAGACAAACTGCATGCCAGTGGCCAGTTGCCACTGGGCGTGCTGGCGATGAACTTCACGGGTCGCTCGCTGCGCTTCACGGTTCCGGCGCCCAAGCAAGGTGAAGGTGCTGCCCCGGGCCGCAACGAGCTGTGGACGGTAGCTGGCGTTGGACCAGTGTCCGACGATGACCAGGACTGGCTCGCCGAAGCGCCGGCCGCGCTGGAGAAGCTGCGCCGGCACCTGGAAGAGACCGGCAAGGCCGTGCTGGACGGCTACGCCACGCTCTACCTGTGCGCCAACTCCCATGACCGGGCCGGCGACGTCAACGCCGTGGCTGCTGGCGATGTCGTGAATTCGGAACTGGTGCTGCTGCGGGAGCCGGATGAAGACGACCCGCACAGCGGCTACGAAATCGCCCGTGGCGACGAGCTGACCTGCTGGCACCAGTTGGAGCTGTCGCTGCGCGACGACCAGACCGCGCGCAAGCCGGCTTCCATCGATGTGCACATCCCGCAAGAGGGTGTGGGGGCCTGGTTCGTCAATGGCGAGCGCTATGTGTGGGCGCTGGAAACGTTGAAGCCCAACGAATTCGTGCCGGGGCGCGTCAACCGGCAGCTCGGCATCCCGGACTGCGAGCGGCTGCTGCGTCGCTACAAGCTCGCCCGTCGCCTCCACGACGGCGGCTTCCGCCACCACGACATGACCAAGCGCGTCGACTATCTGGGCGGGCCGCTGGAGACCTGGCGTGTCGATCTGCACCGGCTGCTGCGCATGCTGAATGAGGCTGGCCTGACCTGGGAGGGCTACATCGAGAAGTTCGGCGCCGAGCCGCTGCCGATGAAGGCCGCCCTGCCAGTGGGCTTCGTGATGCAGATGCTGGAGGATCTGAAAGTCGAAGAGCCGAACAAGGTGTTCGCCTGGCCAACGCTGGCCGAGATGGCACTCGTCACGAACGACAAGCTGCTGTACAGCCTGCTACCGCGCGTGGATGCTGTCCGCTACGTCAAGCCGAAGGACCTCGACACGCAGACTGCGGCCGACGTGCACAAGGCCATCGATGAGTTCGCCAGCGCGCTGCAGGTGCACAAGATGGTCGCGGCCGGGGCGCTGCCCATGAAGGACGAACTGCCGTACCTAGTGTATGCCAACGATGCCCAGGAGCTGCGCATGTCCGCGGAGGCCCTGGGCATGCGGCTGTACGTGGCGGTGTCGCCGCACCTCATTTCGACCAAGGGCCTGCTGCCCGAAGTACCGGGGGTGAAGACCTGGCCGTGGGCGTTCGCACACGCGCTGCTCGTGCGCTACGAGCGCGAAGGAGCTGCGCAATGACGCCGGCAGCCGAGAACCTGCGCGTGCTCCTCGAAGCCCGCGACATTGACGGCTTCCTGACCGCCTTGGAGGCCTACCGCCAGCAGCACCCGTTCGAGCCGGTGGTCACCGCCTTGACCCAGCGGGTGTTCCCGCCGCTGCTGCGCACGGCGTTCCAGGAAGAACGCCTGCCGCCCGCCGTCCTGGCCCGGCTCTACCGCATGGTGCGCTCCGGTCAGTTAGTGCTCGTGGAGAACGACCTCCTGGTCGCCATCAACTTGCGCATCGACGATGCCATCCGCGAGGTAGAGCCGGCGACGGTCACGCCGGTGCCGCCGCTGGTCACCAAGGAGGATGTCAGGCCGAAGGCCGTGCAGTGGTCGCCGCCCTCGATGCCAGGTGGCCAGCGGGTGGCCGCGACAGAGATGAAGCGGATTGCTGTCGTCAGCGCCTTCACCTTCGGCACCTGGGCTGCGGTCGACGCCTTCGACTTCCGCCGCAACGCCTGTGCCAGCCAGCAGGAGCGCGAGTTCCTGCGCGCAGTCCGCCAATTCTTCCCGTCGCTGCAGGCCTATCCCAACATGCCGTTGAAGAACTTCATCGACATCGACAAGCTTGAGGCGACCGTTCCGGCGCGGGTCCGCCAATACGCGTGGCTGGCGCAGGTGGATGTCCTGCTGTGCACCGCCGACGAAGACCCGGTTGCCGGCATCGAGCTGGACTCCATGCACCACGACACCGAGGAAGCGGCCGAGCGCGACGAGCTGAAGAACATGCTTTTCAGGCTCGCCGGACTGCCCCTGGTGCGTATCAGGGCGGACGACGAGAAGGCGGTGCGGGCGGAAGACTTCTACGACCTGCTGATGGCGGAGTCCAAGACACTGGATGCGCTCAGGCCACGGCGCATGCGGCCGAGAAGGACTCACGACTTCCTGGTGCCGGCGGAGTCGGCCACACGCACAGCGCCTGCAAGCATGGCTCGGGGATAGGCATGGAAGAAGGAATCTCCCCGTTTCAGCATGAGAGCGACGCCCGCCTGCGGCCTGCCCGGCGGCGGGCGCAGGAGCGGCCCATTCCAGGCGAGCCGCTTGCGCTCGACAAGCCCGAGGTCAAGGAGGTGATGGATACCGAAACGGGCAGGCATCTGCCTGTGTCGGTCGTGATGGGCACCGACTACGAGAAGCTCATGCAGCTGCGCATGGCGGTTCGCACTCAGATGCGCAAAAGCGATCCGCTCTACCGGTGCTCGCTGTGCGGCGTCGCGGTCCACATCTGCCGCGCCAAGGACAAACCAAAGTTCTTCTTCCGGCACCAGCACGAGGATGGAAGCTGCCCCGCGCAGACCAAGGGCGAGTTGAGCCAGGATGAGATCAACGCCCGCAAGTACAACGGCGCCAAGGAAAGCAGGCTACACCGCCGGATGAAGGACTGGCTCTGCCAGTGCCTGGCGGTGGATGGCCGGTTCGAAGACATTGCCCAAGAGCCCACCTGGAAGGGCCCGCTGACCGGCAGCCGCCGGCGACCGGATGTCAGAGCCGTATACAACGGGCTGCCCATCGCCTTCGAAATCCAGCTGTCCACGACGCATCTGGATGTCATCGCCGCGCGGCGCGACTTCTACATGCAGGAAGGCGGGCTGCTGGTCTGGCTGTTCGCCGAGTTCGACACCGAGCACCGGCGCATGACCGATGACGATGTCTTCTACAACAACAACCTGAACGCCTTCGTCGTCAACGCCAAGACGGTTGAAGCGTCGCTCGAAGCGAAGGAGTTCCTGCTGGACTGCATCTGGGCACAGCCTGTCAAGGGTGGTGGCCATTCAGGCCTATATCGCCGTGTCGTGCCCTTCCACGAACTGCGGCTTGACCCGAAGACCCAACAGGCATACCACTTCGACTACGAGACAGCGAAGCGACAACTTGAGGCAGAGGTCGAATCCGAGAAGCAATTGCTGCGCAACGACTTCGAGGCCTGGATGGGGGCTACCGGCTACTATGGCCCAGAGGCCTCCACACAATGGTCCACGTTCCGCAGGCGCTTCAAGCAGTTCGATGTCGAACTGCCACAGTACCTTGGTGAATTTGACAGGCCGCTGCTGACCTGTCTCTATTCGGCGAAGAACAACCGTCCGTGGGGCCAGAAGCACAAGCATCTGGTCGAAGTGGCGCATCGTGTCGCCAACAGCGAGAAGGACCACCTCAAATGGTTCATGCACGCGGTGCGCAAGTATGGGCGACTCGAATCAATGAAGGCCGAGGGACAGCACGGGCTTTGGCAGAAGCGGTACGGCGAGCTTCGCACGGAATACGACACTGACCCAGCCCCGTTCGAGCCCGCGCGAGAACTCCAGCCGATGGTGTCGCTCCTGTTCCCGGAGCTCCTGCCTTTGCCCTGAGCGGGTGCCTGCTGATGCGCGAAGGTGTAGACGTACTATGCCCTTCTGCGCCACAGCAGGTTGTGCCGATAGGTACTGAAATTCACCATATCTCCATGCAGCGTACTCATGGAGTCCAGGGTGGAACAACTATCGCAAACATCCAATACCGCCGACATCGACGCCGGCCAGGCCCTCCCCTTGCCGGGCACGGAAGGTTATGAGGCACTGCCGCAGTTTCCGAAGCGCAGCGCCCTTCCCTTCCGGCGCACCATCCGCCGCCAGGAACTGCGGCAGATCGTCCCCCTGGCCGAAACGACGATCTACGAAATGGAACGCCGCGGCGAATTCCCACGCCGCTTCAACCTGACGGCGCGCTGCGTGGTGTGGGACCTGGCCGAAGTCGAGGCGTGGGTCGAAGAGCGAAAGCAGGCACCTCGCGGCCGCACCACCAGGCCAGATGTCCACCAGCGAAAAACCCGCCCAGTCCGAGCGAGTTCGAGCAAGACATGAGGCTGGGCAACGGCCTCATCCAACCAGAGCTTCCAGTGCCTTGGACGCCGAGCGCGGTAACCGCCGCCCCTCCTTCGCCACATTGACCTGCAAGGCCACCCGAGCCACGTCAAACACATCCTTGGCCAGCGCATAGCTGCCCTTGGCCTGCAACCAGGCCAGCACATCTGCCAGGTGCCAGATCGACGCGCTGCCCTCGTGCACGGGCGCCGGAAAGCTGCCCGGATGGGCCAGCATCAGCTTGCGCATGTTCTGCCGCGACACGCCCACGATGTCGGCCACGTCGGTCAGCCCGACCAGATCCGGCGCCACTTCGATCAGCCGGGCTGACGGTGCAGCATGGCGCACGTCGGCGAGCGCGCTGCGCACCGCCTCGTCCGCATCGGCCGCCTCGCGGGTGAACTCCAGCGCCAGCCGCCCCGGTTGCCCGATACCGACCAGGGCATCGTCGCAACCGGCTTCGCCCAGACGCTCGACCAGCGCATCGGCGTCGCGGTCCTCGTCCGCAAGCTGGTATTTCAAGGTGAACGTGTATTCCATCGCGCTACTCCTGGGCACCGTCGTCAGCCTCGCGCTGCTGGCGGTGCGTGGTGCAGTTGTCCACGACGCGCCGCAAGGCGCGGGCGTGGTTGCCGGGGTTCTTCGGCGTGCTCCAGACACTGGTGATGCAGAACTCGCCGCAGCGGCATTCCTCATCGTTATACGGGCAGTAAATTCGCCCCGAGGCATGACTGCCGCCGACTTCGACGCGCCAGCCCTGCCCTTCGGCGTGTCTGAGGGCTTCCTCGACCTCTTTCTTGGGATGAGAGGGGCGAACCATCAGTAGCCTCCAGTATCAGCACAAGCCATAAGGTTGTCAAGTGACAACCTTATCTCGGCAGGATTGACCCGCATACCGCGCGGCTCGGCCATCAGGAAGTTCAAATTTCCAGGTTTTCGATCACTCTGAGTGATCGTTTTCTCAAAACAATAAACCTGACGCAGCCCGGCAAAGACCGATTCAAGGCAAACCATGATGCGGCCCTCCTACGCGATCGCGCTCAACGCTGGCACGGTCACGTTCTCTGGCATCAGCTTCGGCACGTAGGTCTGCCCACCGCCCCAGGCATCGACCAAGTGGGCCCACTCTTGCAGCATGTGGCGCCGCTGCACGGCGTATTCGGCCTTGTTGTAGACCGAGCGCGAGGAACGCCCCTCCTCGTGCGCCAAGCACTTCTCGATCCAGTCGCGGTTGAAGCCGATTTCGTTCAGCAGCGTCGAGCCAGTGCGGCGCAGGTCGTGGACGGTGAATGGCTGCAGCGGCAGACCCTTGGCCTTAGCGCCTTCTGCCACGAGCATCGTGATGCGATTCAAGGTCGCATTGGACATGCACCGCCGTGGATCATAGCGAGAAGGAAAGACGAAGCTGGAGCCTGCGGCGCACGCGTGCAGCGTGACGAAGATGTCGAGCGCCTGGCGTGACAGATAGACCACATGCGGATTGCGCCCCTTCATCCGCTGCTTCGGAATCGTCCACGTCGCGTTCTCGAAATCGACCTCATCCCAGGTGGCCTGGATCAGTTCGCTCTTGCGCACCAGCGTCAGCAGGATCAGGCGCAACGCCAGCTTGATGGTCGGATAGGTCGCCACCGTCTCCAGTTGCTGCACCGTCAGCCGGATTTCCAGCGGCGACAGGGCACGATCCTTCGGCACGAAGGTGGCGATCGAGGACGGTCCCACGCTGTCGGCCGGGTTGACCACCTTTTCGCCGTGGGCGATCGCGTAGACGTAGACCTGCTTCACGATGTCCCGGATCTGCACCGCGGTGGCCGGCGCCCCGCGCTCCTTGACCTTGTTGCACAAGATCCGCAGGTCTTCGGCTTGGATTTCGGTCAGCAGGCGATTCTGGAAGACCGGCAGGATGTCCCGGTCGATGATGTGCATGCGCGCGGCGCGGGTGCTGTCGGCCCACCTCGTATGGGCGAGGAACGTCTCCATCGCCGCGCCGAAGGTCTTGATGGCGCGAACCCGGCGCTTGTCGCGTTGCTTTTCCAGCGCGGGCGAGATGCCCTGGAGAACGGCTTTGCGCGCCTCCAGGAGCAGTTCGCGCGCCATTGCCAGCGAAATACCAGCTGGCCCGTAGCGGCCGATGGTCAAGGTCTCGCGGCGGCCGTTGAGACGGTAGTCGTATCGGAAGGTGACGGTATTTGCGGGCGATACCGTCACGTACATCCCATCCCGGTCAGAAACCTTATAAGTCAAGGACTTAGGCTTCAGATTGCGCAGCGCTGTGTCGGTCAGCATCGAGGTTTTCTCCTGTTTTTTTGACGGCTTTTACCGTCAGGGACCAGGAGACCCGCTGATGCCCGGAAAGCCGCATGAAACAAGCTTTCCCGAGAAGGCTTTTACCGTCAAAGACGGTAAAAGTCTCAATAGTGAACGAGAGTGTCTTAATTGCGCATCAATTCTTACCGTCAGCTCTACCGTCAACCGTTTTTGCTGGTCGGCGATAGCCATCGATAGTTACCGCGACGTATTTCTTTTTAAATCAACACGTTACAGCGGCCTTGTCGATAGCTGGCGATAGTCCTTGAAGGACCTAAATTCACTCCCACTGGGTCAACCACTAGCATCACAGTTAGTTCTTGTTGCCGGAGTCGCCATGAAAACAACCCCTCTCGAGCGGTGTCTGCTGAAGGTGTATCTGCAGGCTGCCCGCCAAAACAACT
>SCQX01000188.1 GCA_004298545.1 Candidimonas sp.
CGCCGGCCTGCCGGCGATGTCCTCGTTCAAAGTGTTGTTCCCGACGCCGGATGAATTCGCGCAGTACGGGTCGGAGAAACTCCATGCCCAGTACCTGAAGGTCTGGAACAACATGGTCGGACTATAGGTGGACCATGGCTGCCGCCAATCCAGCACAGCGGGCGCCGAACCCGCCCGCTTCCGGCCGCTCCCGGGGTAGTTTCTCGCTCCGGGTCTGGCTGCCTTTGATCTTCATACTGGCCTGCCTGGGCTACCCGCTGTTCCTGCTGATCACCAGCGCGTTCAACGTCGGCAACCCCCAGGCCTTGCCGGCGGTCGAGTATGGACTCGCGAATTTCGTCGAACTGGGCCGGCACCTCGACTGGATCGGCAACACCCTGCTGGTGGCGTCGCTGGGCACAGTGCTTGCCATTGCCATCGCAGTGGTACTCGCGTGGATCCTGTACAGGACCACGGTGCCGGGACAGCGCCTGTTCGAGGTGCTGATTTCCATCCCGTACCCCCTGGGGCCGCTGGTGGGCGCGTTGGCCTGGAGCGCGCTGGCCTCGCCCGGCGACGGCATACTGAACCAGTTGTACATGAAGCTCACGGGCGCCACCGAGCCGCTGCTGAACATCTACACGGTGCCCGGCATCGTCTTCGTGATGGCCATATTCGAGGCGCCCGTGGCGGTTCTGATGATCGGTGCCGCCATGCAGCGCATGGATTCGTCGCTCGAGGAATCCTCCGCCATTTTCGGGGCGGGGCGGTTCCGCACGGCGATGCGCATCACGCTGCCGCTGCTCATGCCGGCGATTCTGAGCGCGGCGCTGTTCGTCTTCACCTCCATGATGGGCGCATTCGCGATTCCGACCATGCTGGGAACCAGCGCGCGCTTCTACGTGGCGACGACCGCCATCTACGTGATGTTCCAGAGTTACCCGCCGAACTATCCGCTGGCCGCGGCCATTGGCATCGTGCTTATCGCCATCGCGGCGCTGGGGGTATGGCTCTACACGCGGGCGGTGAAATCACGCTCCTTTGCCGTCATCAGCGGCAAGACGTACCGCTCGCGACGCCTGAACATGCGCGGTTGGACGCCACTGCTGCTAGGCGTCGAGTGCCTCTACGTACTGGTGGCGCTCGTACTGCCCATCGGCGTGCTGATGCTGGCGTCGCTGCAGAGCAGCGGCGACCTCTCGCTCGTACCCACGCACTGGACGCTGGCCAACTTTCATTATGTCCTGATCGACTTTCCGACGACGCGCGAGGCCATCGGCAACAGCCTGCTGCTGGGGGTGGGAACGGGCACCGTGGGCGTGGCGCTTGCCACCATCATTGCCTGGACGGTGTACCGCTCGCACAGCTCGGGGCGCCAGTTGCTCGAGCAGGTGACGATGCTGCCGCAGGCATTTCCGCGCCTGATTTTCGCGTTTGGATTCTTGTGGATGGTGCTGTCGCTGCCCATCCCGCTGTATGGAACGCTGTGGGCGGTGCTTCTGGCCTACGTCATCGTGTTCTTGCCGCTGGCGTACCGTGGCATGAGCGGGGTCATCGTACAGATAGACCGTTCGCTCGAAGAGGCCGCGCGCGTGGAAGGTGCGGGCTGGTCGAGGATGATGCGCACCATTACCGTGCCCCTGCTCAAGACCGGAATCGTTGCCAACTGGGCGCTGCTCTTCATGATCTCCGTGCGCGAAGTGAGCGCGTCGCTGTTCCTGTCGGGACCGGGTACGCAGGTGCTGGGCCCGGCGATTTTCAGTTTCTGGGATTCCGGCGGCCTGCCCAAGGTGAGCGCGCTGGCCGTGGTGCAGGCGGCGATCATCATGGTCTGCCTGATCATCGTGCGCCGCCTCACCGGAAGCAAGGTGCAAAGCTGAATGCAGCGCCACCTGAACAAAAAGGAATTGTGATGGGTGAAGTGACACCGTATATTGAAGTGCGCAAACTAACGGCGGCGTATGGCGGCAAGGTGGTGGTGCACGGGATTTCATTTAGTGTGGCACCGGGTGAGCATCTGTCGCTGCTCGGGCCTTCCGGCTGCGGAAAATCCACGACGCTGCGCTGCATCGCCGGGCTGGAGACGCCCGCATCCGGCGAGATCCTGATCGACTCGAACGTGGTCTTTTCTTCGGAACGGGGTATCAATGTGCCGACCGAGAAGCGCAATTTGTCGATGGTCTTCCAGTCGTATGCGATCTGGCCGCACATGACGGTATTCGACAATGTGGCGTACGGTCTGCGCACGCGCAAGCCACGCGATGTCGACATCAAGCAACAGGTCACGGCGGCGCTCGAGATGGTCGGCATGAAAGATTTCGCCTCGCGGCCGGCCACCGACCTCAGTGGCGGGCAGCAG
>SCQX01000189.1 GCA_004298545.1 Candidimonas sp.
AGTGATGCCGCGCGCGCCCGCGGCAATTTGCGCGTCGACGACGCGCTGGCATTTGGTCGTTTTGACGTGCGGACGAAAGCGCACGCCAAGCGCATCGAGGTGCGTCTGCATGCGTTCGATGTTGTGCCGCATGCGGCGCGTGTCGATGAGGGCGGCGGGGGTGGTCAGATCGTGAATGCTGGTCATGGGATGCGCCTGACGGCTGGTTGGAGTGTCGCGCGTGGATTGTATTGCGCCTCGGCGCGGCCAAGAGGCTTTTCACCTACACTTCAGTGTCCCGTTCGTTTGATTCGAAGCCGCGTCCGGCATGCGAATCGACAATCGAACGGGAAACCAGAAACCGTTTGATCAAGGACTATTGAAAATGAATGATATCGTACGCATCGATCCGGGGAAACGCTTCTGCCAGGCCGTGGTCCGCGGTGATACCGTCCATCTGGCCGGTATTGCCGCGAATGTTCCGGGAGGAATCGAGGCGCAGACCCGCGAAGTGCTCAAAAAAATTGACGGCTATCTGAAGCAGTGCGGAACCGACAAATCGCGCCTGCTGTTCGTCCAAATCTGGCTGCGGGACATCGCGCGTGATTACGCGGGCATGAACGCCGTCTGGTCGGAATGGGTGCCGAAAGACGCGATGCCTGCCAGGGCGACGTGTCAGGCCGCGCTTGCGGCGCCCGAGCTGCTGGTGGAGATCATTGTCACCGCGGCGCGCTGACCGAGCGCGGTGTCGATGCTGTCGGCCACGAACCCCGCAATTTCTTCCGGGGTTTTTCCCACGGTGTCGCAAGCCTGGTTGTTTCCGCCGTACGGCGCGTACTTCAGTGGGTCGGTGACCGAGAACAGCCCGATCGTGGTGGTTCCGCTTGCACAGGCAAGGTGCATGACGCCGCTGTCGGCGCAGACGAAGCAGTGCAGGTTCGCGATCACCGACGCGAGCTTTCTCAGGCTGCTCGAGTAATACGCCGGGAAGCGCTCGTCGAGGTGCGAGCGCCCGTCGGCCGGGACGATTTCGACGATCTGGCATTCCGGATGGCGGTTGCTCAGGGTGTTCAGGAACCGCCGCCACCACGGTTCTTCGAAACGTTTGGCGCCCGTGGCATGGGCGAATACGCCAATGACAGCCACTTCGGGTGTTGCGGGTGTCGTGTTCAGCAACGCCCGCAGCGTCTGCCGGCCGAGGCGGCGTTCCGCCCGCGTCAGGCGCAGGTCGAGGCGGGGGTAGGGCATGTCCCGCGCGTCGCCGTGTGCTGCCAGGGCATTCCTCACCAGGAAGACGGGCAACGTTGCGAAGTGGCGCGGCGCGTTCAGCATGATTCGCGCCCAGTTCGCGGGTGCCTCGCTGTCTTGCGGCGGGATGCCAATCGCATTGCGCGCCTTGACCCACGACAGCAAGACGCGGCTGGTGTATGAGTCGGTGGCCGCGTTGACGGCGAGATCGTACGCGACCTGGCGTGCCGAAAACACGGTGCCGGCCACGCGCGGCAAGTGGCGCAGGAGGTGGCGCGGAAGGGTGTAGACGTGCTGCACGGACGCGAATCCCGACAATATTTCCCGCGCCGACTCACCGGCGGCGAGAACGTCGATTTCGGCGCCTGGAAACAACCGCTCCAGTTCCGCGAGCAGCGGTGTGATCAGAATGATATTCCCCAGGCGGTGATTGGGGCGCAACACGAGAATGCGGTGGATGCCGCGGGTCGAGAGCTGCCCTGCGTCGAGAAGGGATGCGTTGACAGACCGGGACAGGGGGCCAAGGAGGAAATGCCAGAAGCGGCGCCGGAAGACTCGGGCGTTCATGTCATCGCCACCGGTTGCGGCGGCTTTCGAGTGTCACTGCGTTTGGTGCGTGTAGAAGTCGGCATGATCGAAGTCTGGCGTTCGGCAAGAATTTCCGGATAAAGTTCACTGTCTGGTTCGGCAAGTTTCGGGCGACCGTCGGATCGTTCACGGCGGTGATTGCGCGGCGCGGGGTGCGTGGCATGGCCGGAAGGCGCGTCGTCTATCGGCTTGCCGCTGGCGCTTCGTTGCGTACATTCGCGGTGATTTCGTACGAGTGCAGCCTTGCCACGTGGTCGTGAATTTGGGACACGAGCATGAGTTCGTCGGCTTCCGTTTGTCGCGCGAAGCGCTCGAGGTCGCGCGCCACCGTTTCGGGGGAGCCGATCGCCGAGCAGGCGAGGAT
This sequence comes from Candidimonas sp., assembly GCA_004298545.1. Lineage (GTDB taxonomy): Bacteria > Pseudomonadota > Gammaproteobacteria > Burkholderiales > Burkholderiaceae_B > SCQX01. The sequence continues at coordinate 2,180 of SCQX01000189.1, forward strand.
GCCGTCGAGCAGCGCACGGTGCGGCGCATCGAGGCTTTCCAGGTAATTGTCGCGCGGCGGGGGTAATGGAATCGGGTGGGCCGTGCGCGATGCAATGAAGGACTGCTGTACCGATGTGGCCAGCCAGCGCGCCTCGTCGTCCGTATCGGCGGCCACGACGTTGAAACCCAGCATCACGTATGGCCGCTTGAGGCGCCGCGACGGTTGGAAGCGGGTCCGGTACAGGGCGATGGCTGGCGTCATCTGCGCGGGGGCGAAGTGCGACGCAAAGGCGTAGGGCAGCCCGAAAGCCGCTGCGAGCTGCGCCCCGAACAGGCTGGAGCCGAGTATCCAGATGGGTACGTTCAGTCCCGCGCCGGGTACCGCGCGCACGGGTTGTTCGGATTCCTCTGAAAAGTAGTCCATCAGTTCCAGGACGTCGCGCGGAAAGTCGTCCGGGTCGCTGTCGAGGTTGCGGCGCAGGGCACGCGAGGTGGCCGGATCCGACCCAGGGGCGCGGCCAAGGCCCAGATCGATGCGTCCTGGGTACAGCGAGGCCAGCGTGCCGAATTG
>SCQX01000190.1 GCA_004298545.1 Candidimonas sp.
GGTATCGGGCGATCCAGATACCGCCCGGTGACAGGCGCAATGTCACGCGCGAGCGCCCGCCGCCACGAATCCACGGCGAGCACCTGTTCCGGTGAGGGGTTGAAATCCACGGCAAGATCTCCCGTCAGACGATGTTGTTTACACCAACACAGCGGGCGACAAGCAATGGCGCACGGCGGTTCACCGTGAGCCACCAACCCGCGCCGTTCACACCACGCCAGCGGCGCGCAGCGCGTTCACGCGTTCGTCATCGAACGCGAGCCAGTCGCGCAGTACATCGGCCGTGTGTTCCCCCACCATGGGTGGCGCCTGCCAACCCGCCATCACGTCGAATCCCGAGAACTTCACAGCGGCGCCAAGCGAGGCCACCTCGCCATACCGGGGATGCCGCAGCACCTGCTTCATGCCACGGTGCAACACTTGCGCGTCGGAGAACACCTGTTCCATGTCGTTGATGGGCGCGCAGGGCACACCCGCCGCAGTCAACGCGGCGAGCAAATCGCGCGAGGGGCGCTTTGCGACTTCCGCGTCGAGAATGCCATAGAGCAACTCACGATGCTCGACGCGGTCGGCCATGGTCTTGAAGCGCGCGTCGACGCTCAAGTCCTCACGCCCCAGCACCTTGCAGAACGCCGGATACAGATTCTCGAAACCCGCCGCGATCACGGCCCAGCCGTCGGCTGTCTTGAAAGCCTTGTACGGAACCTGCTGCGCATGCTCCGAACCCCACTTTCCGGGCTCGGCGCCGGTGAGCAGATATTCGAGCGCGGCATTGACGAGAAAGGCGACCTGCGACTCCAGCAGACTGGTCTCGACCTTCTGTCCCACACCCGTGACGCCACGTTGCAGAAGCGCCGCGAGGATGCCGGCGTAACAGTTCGTACCCGCCAGCACGTCGAAGCCGGAAGTTCCCAGCTTCACCGGCTCGCCATTGCGCTGGCCGGTAATGCTCATGTAACCGCCTATCGCCTGAATGGTGAGGTCGTACGCGCGCTTGTCGCTATCGGGACCATCCGCCCCAAACCCTGAAATCGAGGCATAGACCAGGCGCGGATTGTCACGGGAAAGCGCCTCATGGCCCAAGCCGAGCCGATCCATGACGCCCGGGCGAAAATTCTCCAGCAGCACATCGGCCTTGCGACAAAGTTCTTTTGCAATGCGGCGACCCTCCTCCGCTTTGAGATCGAGCGTGATGGAGCGCTTGTTGCGATTGGCGGCATAGAAAGTGATGCCGTTGTCATGCACGAACGGCGGCCCTTGCCGGCGCAAGGGGTCGCCGGCGCCCGGCAGTTCCACCTTCACCACATCCGCGCCGACGTCGCCCAATAGTTGGGCACAATACGGCCCCGCGAGCACGCGAGTGAAATCGATGACGCGAATGCCCGCGAGCGGCTTGACGCCCCCATGGCTTGGTTGTGATCCGTCCACCTGGTACCTCACTCGCCCTTGAATGCTGGTTTGCGTTTCTCGAAATGCGCCCTTATGCCTTCTTCATAATCGCGTGTGGCTTCCAGCGGGCGGCGCAGGCGCTGGTCGAGCGCTGCCGCCTCATCCATAGTCAGGTCGGTTCCCTCATTGACCGAACGCTTCACGGCGGCCAGCCCCAGCGGGCTTGTCGACTCGATGGCGCGCACCACTTCCAGCACACAGTCCATCAGCTGGGCGCGCGGCACGACGCGCTGCACCAGCCCCATGCCCAACGCCTCGTCGGCATCAATGCGCCGCGCGGTGAAAAAGAGTTCTTTGGCGCGCGCGCGGCCGACGAGGCGCGGCAGCATGACGGCCGCACCACCCCCCGGGTAGGCGCCCAGTGTCATCTCGGGCCAGCCGAAACGCGCATCGGCTGCGGCATAGCGCAGATCGCAGGCAAGCGCCAGTTCAAACCCACCGCCCAGACACCAGCCGCCGATGGCCGCGATGACCGCTTTCGGGGAATTCATCAGACTCTGATAAAGGTGCCAGCCGGCGCGGCTCTGTACCCACTTCTGGTCTGGCGTCAGCGTGCTGCGCTGTTTGAGATCCATGCCGGCGCAAAAGGCGCGGTCGCCCGCGCCAGTCACGACGATTGCGCGCACACCGTGGTCGTCGCTTGCCGCTTCGACGGCTGCCTGCAGCTGCGCGGCCAGTTCGCTCGAGAGCGCGTTCATCGCCTGTGGGCGATTCAGCGTCAGAACCAGCGCGCCACCCTTGCGTTCGCACAGCAAATCTGCCATTACGGTATCCTTGCGAGAACTTTGCCGTGTTGTTACAACATCGAGCAAGCAGTTGTGAATGACATGACAACTTTATTACGAGTATAGTTCCCAATAGAAAAAAAGCAAGCACTCTGACGAACCAAACGGGGCATCAGATCGATATGGAATCTTCAACAGCGAATCAAGAAAACACCTCCCCGCCGCCCGCCATGCATGGCAGGCTGGCCGACAAGCTCTACGAGGAACTGTTGGGCTGGATTACTCACGAGGCACTGCGGGAGGGAGACAGACTTCCGTCGGAGGACCATCTGGCCAAACAGTTTGGCGTGTCGCGCCCGGTCGTCCGCCAGGCCTTGTTGCGCCTGCGTTCCGATGAAATCATCATTTCGCGGCACGGCTCGGGTTCCTATATCCGGCGCCGCCCGAAGAAAGAGTTCTTTGACTTCGCGCCGATCGGCGGGGTAGCCGACCTGGTGCGCTGCTTTGAATACCGTATCGCCCTGGAAGGCGAAGCGGCCTGGCTCGCCGCAAGGCGCCGCACGAACACCGACCTCAAACGCATCGGGGACGCGCTGCGCGACATGGACGAAGCCATCGCTTCGCGCGTGGTGGCCACCGATTCCGACATCAACTTCCATGAAGCGATCGCGGCGGCCACCAAGAACGATTTGTTCGCCTCCACCATGGCGTCATTGTCCACGGTAATCCTCGCGGGCATGACGGTTGCGCGCAATCTGTCGCTGCGCATGGACCTGGCGAGGCTCGAATTGGTGCAGCGGGAACACTTGGCCATCTACCAGGCTATCGAGGCGCAAGATCCCTCCACGGCGCGGGAGCTGATGCGCACGCATATCGACAACGCGCGCACGCGCGTGCTGACCGACAGTGTCGAGCCCGATCGCGAGCCGTGATCGCGAGCCGTGACCGCGAGGGTCCGAGCCCAAGCGTGGAAAAGGGGCATTCGAACCAACCGAGCAGCGCACGGGCACCGGACATCACCGGTGTTCGAACGCCGAGGGTCCGCGGTTGAAAATCGCATGCCCCATGGCGGTAAACTCACAACTTTTAACCACATTACATACGACTAATTTACAACATAAGTCGACGCGCGATACAATGACGACGTCATTTCACGTCAATTCGTTACGCCATGAAAACCACCCCCGTCACGCCGGCCGACATCACGCGTTCCGTTCTCGCCGTTCCTCCGCTCGCGCGCCACGACGACTTCTCGATCAACCGGGAAGCCAACCGGCAACTCATCCGTCACTTGGAAGCCGGCGGCGTGCGCACGCTTTTGTATGGCGGAAACGCGAACCTCTACAACATCGACGTCGCGGAATACGGCGAGCTGCTCGACATGGTGGAAGCCCTGGCGGGTGCCGATACCTGGGTCATTCCATCAGTGGGCCCGGACTACGGCAAACTCATGGCACAAGCGCGCGTGCTGAAATCACGCAAATTCCCCACCGTCATGGTGCTGCCGCTCAAGTTCCCATCGACGAGCGCCGGCACGGCCACCGGCATACGGCGCTTCACCGACGAAACCGGTCTGCGCGTCATCGCCTATGTGAAAGATACCCACACCTTGCAGCCCAATGACATCGCCGCGCTGGTGCGCGAGGGGCGCGTCACGGCCGTGAAATACGCGGTGGTGCTCGACAACCCGGAAGACGACCCGTTCCTGACGCGTCTGCTGGATCAGGTGGACAGACAGATGGTCATCAGCGGCATCGGAGAACGCCCGGCAATCGCCCACATGCACAAGTTCGGGCTGCTCGGATTCACGTCGGGGTCCGTATGCGTGGCGCCGCGCGGTTCAATGGCACTGCTCGAGGCGCTGCGCGACGGCCGCTACGACGACGCGAAGAAATTGCGCGCCGCCTACATTCCGCTGGAAGACTGCCGCGACGCGATGGGGCCGATTCCCGTGTTACACGAAGCGGTGACGGCATCCGGCATTGCCGACATGGGGCCCATGCTGCCCATGATGTCGCGCCTCGACGAACGGTACCGCGCGCGGGTGCGGACGGCGGCCAGCGAGCTGCTGAAACACGACAGCGCGCTCTGACCAGGGAGAGGCGCTTCCAGCCAGCAAAGAACCGAATGCAACCAGCGGACTCAGTCCGCGCGGCCCGATCCGGCCGTGGCCACCACGAGGCGCCCATCGCCACCCAGGCGCACGACGCTGGAACATTTCCAGCGTGCGTCGTCGCGCACCGGAAAATCCACGCGCGTGTGGGCACCGCGGCTCTCCCGCCGCGCAAGCGCCGAGCGCGCAACGGCGAGCGCCACCAGCGCAACGCTGCGGGCGCGCGCCAGCGGATGAAACGGTGAGCCCGTCCAGCGGGCGCTTATTCGTGCCTGCACCGCTTCCAAGGCGCGCACGCCCTCGTCCATTGAGGATTCGCCACGCCGGATGCCAAAGCTTGCCGACATGATGCCTGAAACGGTGGCGACATATCCGGCCGCCGCGGTCACATCGTCCGGCGTGCCGTCCGCCCCCTCGAAGAGGCCCCGCACCCACGCGTCGACCCGCGCTTGCGCCACCGGGTCGTTCCGCATCCGCCCCTCGCCGGCCGAGAGTCCCGCCAGGCGGCCGAACGTGATGGCATCAGCCGCGCCATTGCCGGCGATACGACTGGCGCCGTGCAGGCCACCCGCGGCTTCGCCACACACCAAAAGCCCTGGAACATCGCTGCGGCAATGCGCATCGATGCGCACCCCGCCCATGAGGCTGTGCGCCGCGGGGTGAACTTCCACCGGTTGCCCTTGCGGATCGAGCCCCGCTTTCAGCAGACGCTGGCGGTGCGAAACGTAGCTGTTCAACACGTCGGGGCTGAGCACGGTCGCATCGAAATAGACGGCGCCGGCCGGGGTGCCGCGGCCTTCGTCAATTTCCTTCTGGATGAACAGCGCCATGCGCGCCTTCTCGATCTGCTTCTCACAACCCTCGGGATGATACCGGCACATGAAACGCTCGCCCAGTGTATTTTTCAATACGGCGCCATCACCGATCATGGCCGTTGGCATCTCCATGCCACGCACCCCCGGAGGGGTTGCAACCACGGTGGGCTCGAACTGGACGAACTCCATGTCGCGCAGCGCGGCGCCAGCGTCGAGCGCCAACGTGTACGAGACGCCCTCGACATCCACTGGATACGTGGAATCGCGGTAAATGCCGCCAATGCCACCCATTGCAAGCACCGTGTTCGCGGCCAGGAACGCCGTGAGCGCCCCCGAGCGCGGGTGCATCGCCAGCGCGCCCCACACACGTCCGTCGAATGCCAGCAGCGAAATGACTCTGAACCCAATGTGTTCTTCGACACCCAGCGCCTTCGCTTCGCGCGCGACCACTCGCAGGATCGCATTGCCCGTCCCGCGCGCCACGTACACCGAGCGCGGATAGCGGGAGCCCGAAAGGTGCCGCAGCGCCGGACGTCCTTCACGCATCTCGAACGGCACGCCCAGCGCCGACAATTCCGCGAACGCCACCGCGGCTTGTTCGACGAGCGCGCGTATCAAACCCGGTTCCCCCAGTTCATACCCGCCTTCAAACGTATCGCGATAGAACTGCTCGGTCGAATCACCCGGCGCACCCGACGCCAGGCTGGCGTTGAACCCCAGAATGAATGGAGACGCCCCGCGCGCGCGGCCCACCAGATTCACGCGGGCGCCCAGCCGCGCCGCCGCCGTGGCTGCCTGATACCCGGCGGCACCGCAGCCGAGAACGAGCGCGTCGCTCACCCGCACATCAAAAACCCGCCCCGCGGAAACGGGCTGGGCGTCGACACTATTCATCGATCGGCCTTACTGGTATCGGTTAAAGACAACTTTTTGACAACTCTGTCACACCCGACGCACCTTGTCAACGTCTGAAAATGAACGAAACAGTACGGCACATTCGGCTTTGGTATAACGGTGACTGTGAAATTTCCGCGGGTTCACAGAAATGTCCACCACCACGCTGGCCCGATGCGGCGCCGCGCTCCTGCTGGCCGCATTCATCTCGGGGTGCGCCGCCATGCATCATCAGCGTTCCGATCGCGTCAATCAGTGCAAGCAAAATCCAAACAGCTGCCAATATCAAGGCGCCTACGAACCGGGCGAGCGCGCCTATGCCGAACAGGAGGCAAAGCGCCTGAACCAGGCCGAATCCAACAAGATACGCGGCTGGTGACTCCCGCAACCCCACCGTCGCCAGTGAACAGGCATTCGACGGCCGAACCCAACGAAACACGCGGCTGGTGGCCCGCAACCCTTACGCAAGAGGAAAGGAAACGGAAACGCTCAATCCGGTTCGCTTCACCGGGTCGGCGAATTCCAGATGCATGTCGGCGCCCAGGCGTTCGACGATGGTCTTGACGATAGCCAGACCAAGACCCGAGCCGACCTGATCACTGCCAAGCGTGCGGTAGAAAGAATCGAACACGCGCTCGCGCTCGCCTTCGGGAATCCCGGGCCCGGTGTCGGTCACCCGCAGCACGGCGGCCCGCGCCTGAACATCGACGGAAAGATCCACGCGGCCGTACGGCGGCGTGTAGCGAATGGCGTTGTCCACCAGGTTCTTGACCAGCGTGACGAGATCGAGCTCGCTCACGCGAAGATGCGCATCCTGCAGGCTCTGAACGCCGACGTCTATGTGTTTGGTTTCAGCCAGCGGCATGAGATCTTCCAGCACACGACGGTAGACGGATTCGACAGATACCGGAGACGTGGCGCGCACGGCGGGCGATTGCGCCCTGGCGAGCGCCAGGAGCTGGTTCAGCAGGTTTCTTGCGCGTTCGATGCCAAGCCGCAATTCGCTCAAGCGTTCGACGGCGCGCGCGGGCATGTCGGCCTGAGCCAGACGCTCGGCCTGCAGCGACAGCGCCGTCATCGGCGAGCGCAGCTCGTGCGCGGCGTCGGCGACAAAACGCCGCTGATCTTCCATTGAACGGGCAACGCGCGCCAACAGGCGGTTGATCGCCACTGCGAACGGACGCAGCTCGGTCGGGAGACGCTGGGCCGCAACCGGGTGGAGATCGCGTTCCGTGCGCTGATCGATTTCCACGGACAGCGCAGCTATCGGCCGCAACAGGCTACGCACGAGCAGAACGACCAGCGTGATCAAAATGGGAACGAGTATCAGGAAAGGCGTCACCGTGCGTCGTGCGCTGGCAATCGCAATCTTGTCGCGAAACCCCGTTTCCTGCGCCACCGCTATCCGTTGCCCCATCGCGTTCCTTCTGACCAGAACGCGATACGCCTCGTCGCCGAGCGTGACCGTGCTTCTACCCGTCGCGATATCAGCCGGCAAAGGCAGCATGCCGTCCTTCCCACCCTTGCTGTCCTTTTCGTCCTTTCCGTGCTCTTTTTCGTCGATTCGCACAGCCTGCCCGCCTACCCCCAGGGGCCAGACGATTATGAATGCATCGTCGCCGTGTCCGTGAAGCCGAAGCACTTGGGCGCCTGAAACGGACTGCCGCTGCATGACGCCGGCGATCTGGTAGAGAATGCTGTCCTGCAGCTTGTGCGCCTCGTGCAGCGCCGACCGGAACGAGAAAATGCCCGCCACCACCCCCACGAGCAGTATCGCGACCGACAGGACGAGCGACAGCTTGAGTTGAATCGATTCGTTCAAACGCCGCCGACAGTCGCTCACAGCGGCTTTGAGACCATCCACCCCAGTCCCCTGACGTTCTTGATGACCGCGCTTCCCAACTTGCGGCGCAGCGCGTGGATCAGAAACTCGACCGCGTTGCTTTCGACTTCCTCACCCCAACCATAGATGCGATCTTCCAGCTCGCCGCGCGAAAGAATGGCGCCGGGGCGAACCAGTAGCGCCTGCAACAGCGCAAACTCGCGGCCGGACAGCTGCGCTGGCGCCAACCCCGCAACCGTGGCAACCTTGGTCGACGGATCGAGCGACACGACGCCATTGGTGAACGCCGCCACGGCAACGCCCCCTTTGCGCCTGAGCACGGCGCGCATTCTCGCCAGCAGTTCCGCCATCTCGAAGGGCTTCACCACATAATCATCCGCCCCCCCCGTCCAGCCCGTGGAGACGGTCGTCGAGCGCATCGCGCGCCGTCACGATGACCACCGGTACGGGGTTGGCGTTCGCGCGCATGCCAGCCAATACCTCCAGGCCATCTTTGCCCGGCAACCCGAGGTCCAGCAAGACCAAGTCATAACGCTGCGCGCCGAGGGCCACGAGCGCCGCCTGGCCATTTCTCACCCAGTCGGTGGCATAAGCCGCGTCTCTGAGCGCATCGCGCACCGCCGCGCCGATCATTGGATCGTCTTCCACCAGCAGCACGCGCATGCTCGTTGCCCTTTTTCGTTGTCGGCCCCGCTTGCAGCCACCTTGCCGCCGCCCTCACTCGCCACGGCCAAGCCGAGCCAGCGGCAGCATGCGCCACAACGTGTTGTCATGCTGCACATAGTGGTGGAACAGCGCCGCCAGCGCGTGCAGGCCAATCAGATAATAACCAATGTTGCCAATGGTCTCATGGACATTCTGTATATTTTTGGCTAGCGGTTTGTCCGGCCCGATGAGCGGCGCCAGATGCAGCCCCAGCGGCAGATCCAGCTGACCCTTGGCGCTCAACAGGAACCAGCCCAGCAGCGGCATCACGATCAGAAACGCATAGAGTGTCACATGCATGACTTTCGCCAGCGCTTGCTGCCACCGGGGCGGGGGCGGATCGATGACCGGAGTGTCACGGTAAATACCTCGCAGCAGCAAACGAAGGAACACCAGTCCGAAGACCGTCAGGCCAAACGTGGCATGCCAGGCTTGCATCGCCGCGCGCGCTCCGCTTCCCTTCGGGAAAAAATCCTTGAACTCGATGAACGCATACACGCCGATCAGAAGCGCCAGCGTCAGCCAGTGCATGGCGATCACTGCCGAATGATAGCGCCCGCCCGGCGCCGGCGACTGCGCACGCACGCTTGTATAAGACGTTTTGGTACAGGTCGACATGCAACTTCTCCTGGATACGGTAATGATTCACATGGCCGAAAATTACAGCAACCAACTTAGCCCACGCTTAGCCGTCAGGGAACGCAGTGGGCCAGCTCTCAAGGAACATCGCGGCCCGGCCATCGGGGAACACCGAGCCGTCGGAAACACCCCCGTCGTTTTTTTACCCACCGGTCGTATTATTTCGCCGAACCGATGACAGAAACCATGCGCGAAGCGTATAAACGGTGCGAAAATCGTCCGCCCGCTTCCCTTCCAGCCCCCCAACGCCGCGCGCCGCCCGTCAGGGGGATGCGGCGACACGGTGAACGTGAAGGCGTCGCACTCGACAACCCAGCCTGACATCGGCGGGCATACAAAATGCATGCAAACTACATGGCGTTGATCATCGTTGCCATCTACATCGTCGGCCTGGCGATCGTGACAAGCTTCCTGCAGCGCTCGGTCAAATCGGCGCGCACGTTTGCCTCCGGCACCACGGGGCACAACGGCATCCCCGCCCTGCTGGTCGGCTTCGTCCTGATGTCGGAATTCATCGGCACATCGGCCAGCGTCGGCACGGCGCAAGAGGCGTACAAGGTGGGTATCTCGGCCTCGTGGAACATTCTGTCACTGGCCGCGGGTTTCGTGTTCTACGGTTTCTTCCTGGCGGGCCGATACAAGAATTCGGGCCACAACACCATCTCCGCCATACTTGACGACGTCTACGGACACAAGACGCGGCTGGCGACTTCGCTGGTCATGATATTCGCGCTGGAGATCGTGTCGGTGGCCATCTATGCGGGCGGCGGCACGATCCTCAGCATTCTGCTCGGTGTGGACCGCACCTGGGCCGTCATCGTGTGCGGCATCGTCTCGGTGCTCTACGTGTTCATGGGCGGCATGAAATCGGTGGTGGTCACCAACATCGTGCATTCGATCGCCAAGTACGTGGGCATCATCGTGGCACTGGCGTTCGGCATCGCCCAGGTTGGTGGTTTCCATGAATTGCAGGCGCGCCTGCCGGCGGAAATGTTCTCCTGGACGCACGTCGGCCTTGGCCAGATCTTCGCATGGTTCATCGCCGGAATGGGTGCAACCTTCTCCACCCAATATGTGATTCAGGCAATCAACACGGTCGACGACTCCCGCAAAGCAAAAACCGCAAGCTTTTCCACTGCCCTGTACCTCGTGCCCTTTGGCATCATCACGGCACTCGTGGGCATGTGCTCACTGGCGCTCTTCCCGCACATCAAATCGATCAACGCGTTCGCGGCCCTGATCGGGCAGATGAGCGGGGTAATGGCCGGCGTCGTCTGCGCGGGTCTGGCCGCATCGCTCTTCGGGTCGATTGCCGCATTTGCCGTGGCCACCGCAACCCTGCTGTACAAAGACTTCTATGCCGACTTCGGCGGCCGGACACATAGCGAAAAAAGCTCGCTCCGGTTCATCCGGCTGGCGACCATCTTCATGGGGCTACTGCCCATCGCGCTGGCTATTTACACGCCAAATATCCTGTCCGTCACATTCCTGGGCAAAGCGCTGCGCGCATCACTGTCGGTGCTGGTGCTGTTCGTTTTCTTCGCGCCCTCCTTCGGCACGCGCACGGGCGCATTCGTCAGCATTCTCGCGTCGCTGGTCGCGACCGTCGCCTGGTTCCTCATGGGTAACCCATTCGGTGTCGACAATGCCTACATCGCCCTCGCGGTCCCGCTCATCGTCATGAGCATCAGCCAGGTATTCCGCGGTACAAGGCACGACGACGTCGCCAGACTGACCACCGGTTCCTGAAACGGCCGGAAAGCAGCGGCGGAGCAGCCGGGTTACCATGGAGTGTCTGGACGGCACTCGCCAGAACGTTCATCGCCTACGACGGTGTTCCGACGGTCTGCCGTCTTCTCAATGCCTAAACGGAGAGAAAATTCATGTCCGCTGCAACCATGCGCGCACTCGTACTGGAAAGTCACGGTGGCCTGGAAAATCTGAAACTCGTGAAAGATCGGGCAATACCCACCGCCACGGCGGGGTTCGTCGTCATCCGCGTCAAAGCATCTTCCTTCAACTACCACGATATTTTCACGGTGCGCGGCATGCCGGGCATCAATGTGCCGCTTCCCATCATCATCGGGCTCGACATGGCCGGTGAAATCTTCGCCATCGGCGAGGGTGTGGAAGGCTGGCGCAAGGGCGACCGCGTTCTCGTCAACCCGCTCAACAAGCAGAAGGGCCTGCTGGGCGAAATGATGGATGGCGGCATGGCGGAATATTGCCGCGTCGCCGCCGACCAGCTCATCCGCATGCCTGCGGGCGTCTCCTTCGAGGAAGCGGCGGCGCTGCCGGCGGCCTATGGAACGGCGCACCGCATGATCGTCACCCACGACACGGTCAAGGCGGGCGACCGCGTATTGGTGCTGGGCGCATCGGGCGGCGTGGGCACGTGCTGCGTGCTGCTGGCGAAGCTTGCCGGCGCCGAGGTCATCGCCTGTGCAGGCGGTGAAAGCAAGATGCAGCGGTTGCGCGAGCTCGGCGCCGACCACGTCATCGACTACAAGAAAGTCAACTTCTCGAAATGGGCCGTTGAAAAATACGGCAAGCCCCAGCGCCGCAGTTATGAAGGCGGCGTGGATGTCGTCGTGAACTTCACGGGCGGCGACACCTGGGTACCCTCACTGCGCTGCCTCAAGCGCGGCGGCCGGGTGCTGGTCTGCGGCGCGACCGCGGGCTTCGATCCGAAGGAAGATCTGCGCTACATCTGGACTTTCGAGTTGCGAATCGTTGGCTCCAACAGCTTCTACGATGAGGATCTCATCGGTCTGCTGCGCCTGGTGGCCGAAAAGAAACTCAAACCGGTGATCGACAAAGTGCTGCCGCTGGAACAGGCGGCCGACGGCCTGCGATTGATCGAACAACGCGAAGTCTTGGGCAAAGTGGTGGTCACGCCGTGATCATTTCCCACGGCCGCCCGTGATTCCACCACAAGGACCAACAATGACTGAAAAACTGACCGCCGAAGCCGTCGAGGCAAAGCTGACCCGCGCCCCCTTTCACCAATGGCTGGGCATCCACGTGCGCCATGTCGACGACGACAGCATCGAACTCACCGCCACCTGGCGCGAGGAATGGGTCGTCAGCCCCGAGCGCCGCTACACCCACGGCGGCATCCTGGCGGCGCTCATCGACCTCGCCGCCGACTGGTCGCTGGTTTCCAGCACCGGGCGCGGGGTGCCGACGATCGACATGCGCATCGACTATCATCGCGCGGCCATGCCGGGCAACCTCACCGCCAAGGGACAGGTCGTCAAGCGGGGCGGCCAATTTTCCGTCGCGCAAGCCAGCGTGTTCGACAATGAGGGAAAATTGCTGGCCAGCGGGCGTGGCGTCTACCTGACGGCGCCGCCCAAGGCCTGATTCCGGAGACCAGCGATGTCCACACGAGCCGTAACAAGCAGCCCCCGGAGCGGCCCCTCATCCGCCTTGCAACGTGAAGGAAAATTCGACCACGCCGTGTTGAACCTGCGCGATGAACTCGACGCGGGCGAGGTGCTGTTCCGTTCGCTGGGCTTCACGGTGGCGCCGCGTGGCTACCACACGCTCGGGTCGATGAATCACGCGATCGTGTTCAATGACAATTATCTCGAACTCGTTGGCATCAACCCCGCCAGCGCCAACCCACGCAAAGAGCTGCTCGATTGGCCGGTTGGCCTGAACGGGCTGGTCTACGGCAGCGGCGACATTGCCGCGACGACAGCCCGGCTGCAATCGCAAGGGCTGCCATCGCTTGAACCCAAAGCGTTCGGCCGCCCCGTGACGATAGCCGGCGCCACCGCCGAGGCACGCTTCCGCACGGTTCACCTGGCGCGCGAATTCTTCCCCGCCGCGCGCCTGTATTTTTGCCAGCACCTGACGCCTGAACTGGTGTGGCACCCATCATTCATGCGGCATCCAAACACAGCGGGCGCAATCACGCGCATAATCGTAGCCGCCACCGACG
>SCQX01000191.1 GCA_004298545.1 Candidimonas sp.
CGCCAGGCCAGCCGCGCCCAGCACCGCAATGATGCTGGCGGTCTGCACGCCGAATCGCGCCAACACGGCAACCAGAACGAAAACGCGCACCGACCATACCGCGATCGAATGCGCCATCGGCACTACGGTGGGGTCGATGCGCGACGAATGCGCCGCCGCTTTGCGCACCGCCCGCCCGGCAAGGTCGGAGGCCACCCACCCCACGACCAGAATGGCCAGCGCAATGGCCGCGTTGACACCGAATTCCACGGCCAGCGGCGTCAGCGACGCCACTCGATCCAATAACTGTTGCATGGCGGGTCTCCGTTGTTTGACCTAGTACCAACGTATGAAGTTATCCCCGACACCGGTGGATAACCCTACGGATAACCCAGGAGTTTGTGCAAAAATTCGATAAGAATCAAGCGACCGCCATAGATCGCGCAAAAAATGCCCACCCGACGCCCCCGACATGCGCCGCTCTGTGGCGCGCACAGGGCCCGATTCTTTACAATACGGTCACCGGGGACTCTCTCATAAAAGTGCCCTTCCGGAGACAGCGAATGCGGCTTCTTTCGAGATTCGCGAGCGGCTTCCACGCGCGCATGTTCCTAGTGCTGAGCATCGCCATCATACCGACCTTCGCCGGGCTGTGCGTATACGCCTATCACGAACGGAACGAGATCGTCAACCTTACGCGCCGCTCAACGCAAAGTTACGTGAACCTGGTCGCGCAGCACGAAAACTGGCTGCTCGAAGGGTACGAGCAGGCGCTGGCGACCATCGCGGCCATGCAGGTCATACAGGAACGCGACTGGTCTGGTTGCAATCGTTACTTCGCGCGGCTGGTCACCGCGCGCTCGCCCTACGTCAACCTTGGCGTCATCGGCGCCGACGGCCGCATTCTCTGTTCGGCCAAACAACCCGACAGCATCACGCAGATGAATCTGTCGGACCGATCCTATTTCCATCGCGCACTGAAGAATCGTGGCTTCATCGTCAGCGACTATCTGAAAGGCCGTATCTCGAATCTGCCGACGCTGGCCATCGCATCGGCAATAGAAATGCGTGATGGCGGGGCCGGCGTGGTGCTGTTCGCCGCACTCGACCTGCGCGAGCTGTCGCGCGCGGAGCACAATGTGCGGATCAACAAGGACGCGCACCTGACAATCGTCGACCGCAACGACACGATTCTGTTCAGCAGCGAAAGGGGGCTGGCGCCGGGCGAGAAACTTGCAGGCACCGTTGCGTCGTTCGTCGCCGCGGCGACGAAATCCGCGCACACCGATGACCGGCCAGACATGACATGGTTCATTGCGCGCGCCCAGGCCGGCACCACCAGCGATCCATCGGCCCTGTCGATTCTGTACGAATATCCCGCCACGCCATTGATGTCGGCCGTAGACCGCGAATTCTGGGCGGGCATCGCCATCTTGCTGGTGCTCAGCCTGCTGGCCCTGGTGGCCGGATGGAAATGCACCCAGGCGCTCATCGGGCGCGACGTGAAATGCCTGGTTCTCGCCGCGAAGCGGCTTCGCATGCAAGACTTCACCGGCCGCCTCACCGGCAAAGTCACGGGCCGTGAATTCACCGAAATCGCCGAACAATTCGACAAAATGTCCGAAGCGCTCCAGTTCCGCGAGCAACAGTGGGAGACCGCCGCACGCAAACAAGCAGAGCGAAACACCATTCTGCAGCGTGTGGCGCGCAACCAGCCACTCGACGAGACGTTGTTGAAACTTGTCGCGTTCGCGCAAGAGCATATTGCCACGAGCGTCGCGGCCATCGTGCTGTTGCACCCCGGAACGCGCAGGATTTCCCAGTGCCTCACCGTGAACCCTCCGGCGGGCTGGGCCGAGGAACTCATCGGGCTTGACGTCGCCGCGCTGCCCCCCATGCGGAACCCTGGTCGCCTGGATCCCCCTGATCGTCCGAAAGGCGCGAACGATGCAAATGGCGCGAACGACACAGGCACCGCGAACGACGACCCTCCCCTGCAAGCGCGGTGGATCCTGTCCATCGATTCGTCCGACGCCACGCCGTTGGGCGCGTTGGTGTTCTACTACCCGCACCCCCACAGGCCAACCGAGGACGAATCGGAACACGGGCGGGTCGTTGCCGACCTTGCCGCACTGGCAATCGACCGCGACCGCACCGCCAGGGCGCTGATCCAGTCCGAGTCCGAGTACCGGCTGCTCTTCGAAACCAACCCCCATCCGATGTGGATCTATAACATAGATACTCTACGCGTCATCGCGGCAAATAACCAGGCCATCGAACACTACGGCTACAGCCACGCGGAATTCCTGCACATGCGTCTCTCGACGCTCGTCATGGACTCCAGCCCGCCTCCCGGCGGCCCCCCCATCAACGGCGGCACCGCCATACCAAACCTCATCGCCCAGACCCACCGCAAAAAAAACAACGAAGACATACTCGTGGAAGCCGCCTATTTCCCGCTGCACTTCATGGGGCAGGAAGCAATGCTGGCGCTGATTCACGACGTGACCGAGCAGCGCCAGCACAGCGAAGCGCTGCAATACCAGGCGCGGCACGATATCGTCACCGGGCTATTGAA
>SCQX01000192.1 GCA_004298545.1 Candidimonas sp.
GCCACCGGCCGGCGGCAATTTGAGGGAACCAACATGCAATTGCAAACGCTGACCCGCTACAGCGCCTGGGCCAATACGCTTTTTTTCTCCGCGCTAGAAGCGCTGCCCGCGGGGGAGGCCACGAAAGAGCGGCCGACCGTCTTCAAAAACATGGTGCACACGTTCAACCACATCTATGTGATCGACAGCATCTTCAAGGCGCACCTGGAAGGCCGGCCGCATCACTATACGGCGCGCAACACGCCCACGCCGCCGCCGCTGGCGGAACTGCGGCAGTTGATGGAAACCATGGATCAATGGTACATCGGGTATGCAAGCGCGCTTTCGGCGCGGCAGCACGACGAACGGGTCCGCTTCCAGTTCGTGGGCGGTGGCGACGGTGTCATGTCACGCGACGAAATCATCACGCACATCGTCAACCACGCCACGTATCACCGCGGCACGGTGGCCGACTTGATGCACCAGGTTCCCGCAAAACCGCCGGTTGTCGACCTGACCGTGTTCCTGCGCGACGTTCCGCAATAAGCGGCATCCGGAAATGCAAGAGACGCTTCTGGAAAAGCGCCTCCGGTACCCGAAACTGACTACGGCGTGTCGTCTACGCGACCGACGCGGGCTCCAGCAGGCCGACCTGGGCAAGCAGACCGCGCAGCTCGTCATAATCGGCCGGCTTGAGCGGCAACAACGGTAGCCGCGGCGAGCCTAGCGGCTTGTCCATGATTTCGGCAGCCGCCTTGACGGCGCGCGTGAGGCTCTTCCTGGCGTAGAAATCGCACAGCGGCAGAATGCGCTCGAACGTCTTGCGCGCCTTCAGGAAGTCGTGTTGAACCACGGCCTCTTCGAACAACTGGACGCAGAAATTCGGAATGGTGTTGGCGATTCCGGTCGTCCAGCCGGTGGCGCCGCACGCGAACGCCGCCAGTGCCAGCGATTGATGACCTATCGTCACCTTCATGCGGCCTTCGGTGAGGGCCAGAATGTTCTGCACCCGGCGAATGTCGCCCGTGCTTTCCTTCACGGCGACGAAGTGGCTGAACTCGCGATTGAGCCGCGCGATGAATTGCGGCGACATGTCGACTTTCGTCGTACCCGGGTTGTTGTACACCATGACCGGTATGTCGACCGCGCGGGCAATGGCGCCGTAGTGCCCGAACAGCTCGTCTTCCGTGGGCGTCCAGTACGATTGCGGGTTGACGATGATGGCATCGGCGCCGGCTTGCTGGGCATGTTTGCTAAGCGCCACCGCTGTCTTGGTGTCGATTGCCGCCGTGCCGATCACCACGGGCACACGCTTGCCAGTCGCGCTGACCGTCACCTCGGCAACGCGCCGGCGCTCGGCTTCGGACAACAAGGCAAATTCGCCCGTGCTGCCCAGCGCTATGACGCCATGCACTTTGCCGTTGACGATGAGGTCGTCGATCAGCGCGGCGAACCGCGTTTCGTCGAATTCACCACTCGGCGTGAACGGCGTGGCCAGTAGCGGATAAACGCCGAAGAAAAGTTGGTTGTTCGCCACGATTG
>SCQX01000020.1 GCA_004298545.1 Candidimonas sp.
ACCGGGCGTCCGGCCCGCATGACCAAATCGCCGATGTCGGCGCCACGTGACGAGTCAAAAACCGATCTGTCGCGTTCGACCCCGGTGACGATCAGATCGGCGCACCGCGCCTGATAAGCCAGATAATCCGCGAGTGGCGCATACGTTATCATCGAGCGCCATTCGAGGTTCTCGACGCGCGTGCACAGCGCCGCGCGAAATTCGGCCTCGGCCTCTTTGATTTCTTTTTCCAGCTCCTTGCGGTCCTGCTCGATGAAGTCACCGGAAACAAAGTCGTCCCCGTAGACAATCCGAATCGGCTGACACGCGGCAATTCCCATCACACTGGCGCCCAGCCGCCCGGCCAGATCGGCGGCAGCCTCCAGCAGCCTGGTATTTGCGTGTCCCAGTTCCAGATGGACCATGAGCGTTGTCATGACACCCCTCCGCGTTTCCGTCGATTCCAATGGATAACATATGACTACAATCGGCCGGCCAACTTGACATTCGTCAATCACGGCCGAGCGAACTCATGGCTATCCATTGGAACCAACCCACCACGCGGTCAGACGCATAACGTTTCGAGGCGTCTTTTGAAGGTCTGGACACGCGCTCACGCGGTGCGAGGGGGCAACTGCCGCATGGTGATGTGCTCGATGCCGGCATCCAGGAACACCGCTCCTTCGGCGACGAAACCATGCCGCCGATAGAAGGGAATGGCATGCAGCTGCGCCGCCAGGACGACTTCCCCATCGCCACGCCGGCGGGCTTCGGCAAGCAGGGCCTCGAGCAACAGCGACCCCACGCCGCGCCGGCGGTACGGCTTGCGCACGGCCATGCGGCCAATGTGCGCATCGGGCAGCAGTCGCCCGGTACCGATCGCCAGGATGCCATCGTACGCCAGCGCGTGAATACTATCGGCATCGCGCGCATCGAGCTCCAGCTCGCGCGGCACATGCTGTTCACGCACGAAAACTTCCGCACGGATCGCGGTGGCATCGCGCCGCGCCGAATGCCAATTTCCCACGGTAATTCTATAAGAGACGGCCAACACGCCCCCGCGCTCCCGCGATCGTCTGTTTCGGCCATAATGTCCGCACCCGCGATTCTACGCCCCATCCCGCATGCCCCTTCCGCCAGCCGCCACCGCCCTGCTCATCTTCGCTGGCACACTGCTGCTGGTCGTCTTTCGGCCGTGGCGGCTGGACATCGGCTGGAGCGCCCTGATCGGCGCCGCGGCCTGCGCGGCGCTGGGCCTCATTCACTGGAGCGATATCCGCGACGTCTGGCATATCGTCTGGAATGCAACGGCCACGCTCGTCGCCATCATCATCACCAACTCGCTCCTGGACGAAGCGGGGTTCTTCAAATGGGCCGCGCTGCACATTGCGCGCTTCGGGCGTGGCCGGGGCACGCCACTGTTCGTGGCAACGATTATGTTCGGCGCCACGATCGCGGGGCTGCTGACCAACGACAGCGCGGCGCTCATCCTTACACCCATCGTGATGGAATTGCTGCTGGCTCTGGAGTTTCCCGCGCCGGCCGTATTCGCCTTCGTCATGTCGGCGGGCTTCATCGCCGATACCGCCAGCATCCCCCTGCCGGTGTCCAACCTGGTGAACATATTGTCGGCCAACTATTTCGGCCTGGGTTTTGGTCGTTACGCGCGCATCATGGTGCCCGTCGACCTGGTCGCCATCACGGCGAGCCTTCTCGTACTGCGCCTGTATTTCAAGCGCAGGATACCGCGGTCGTACAATACTTTGCGCCTCACACGGCCGGCGCTCGCGGTACGGGATGCCGTCACCTTTCATCTCGGATGGATCGTCCTGGCGGCAACGCTGATCGGCTTTTTCACACTGGACCGCTACCATGTGCCCACCAGCGCCGTCGCGGGCGCGGGCGCTGCAATTCTGCTGGTGGCGGCGGGCCGTCGCCACATCGTCGGTACTCGCGGGATCTTGCGGCGCGCCCCCTGGAACGTGGTCGTTTTCTCATTGGGAATGTATCTGGTGGTCATGGCGCTGCGCAATACGGGAACGACCGCGTGGCTGTCGGACCTGTTCCGGTGGTTCGCCGCCTCAGGGCCACTGCGCGCGGCGCTGGGGGTGGGCTTCACGAGCGCGTTCCTATCATCGGTCACCAACAATCTGCCAGCCGTCCTGCTCGGCATGCTTTCCATCCACGATGCGGGCGCCACGGGCACCGTACATCTGGCAATGGTTTACGCCAACATCATTGGTTGCGACCTGGGCCCCAAACTCACGCCCATCGGCAGCCTCGCGACGCTGCTCTGGCTGCACGTTCTGGCGCGCCGCGGCACCCACATCGGCTGGTGGATCTATTTCCGCACCGGCGTCGTGCTGACGGTGCCGGTCTTACTCTTTTCCCTCGTCACGCTGGCGCTGTGGCTACAGTTCATCGGCGGCGCGTGAGCGCGATGCGCCTGCACATCGAGCATGGCGGGCAGGAACCCATACGCATGGCGATACGACTCGTTGCAGGATTAGGTGTTTCCCCCGAGTTGCGCGGGTCGGCCGCATCGTCTATTGTCTGCTTGTCGCTTCAGGGGAAGCGGCTCGACTGCTGTTCGTGGCAGATCGCCGACACTACCCGCTTGTAGTGTTTACTGCCGTCGCGGCAGTAAGGCCCCACCAAGAGGTGGGGCCTTTAACGTCTGGGAGCCGATGACAGTTCCCCCGGCCGCCACACACTATGCCGGCGGCCGAAGCAGCGCCGTACCAGTCGGCGTGCCAAATTCCAGGCATTCGCTCAAAACCTCCCACGGCTGTCGCACAAGTACCGCGCGCGATTGTGGCGTTCACTTGTGTTATAGTCCGCCCTTTGGCGCATTAGCTCAGCCGGTTAGAGCGACGGAATCATAATCCGCAGGTCCCCTGTTCGAATCAGGGATGCGCCACCAAGAATGCTTTGTAGATCAAGACATTACGCCACCCTGACCCGTGGCGTTTTTTGTTGGTCATCCGACCTTGACGGCTCCGCCCCGCGAACACGTCTGTCACGCGACGCCCGCCGGGGCTCTACCTTCGAATCGGCAATGGGGTTGCACCACACACGGCTGAACGCGCCGCGTCACGCGTTGCCGCTCAGCGCGACACGAACGAGCACCGGGGCGCCCGTAGCAAGAGCGATTTCGTCACCCCACCGAACGCCCACTCGCGCAGTCGACTGTGCCCGTATGCCCCGGCGACAATGACGCCGGCGGCCTGATCGCTTGCAATGGCGTCCAGGCACACCGCATCGTCGCCGGTGGCGGACAATACGATGTGCTGCGCCATGATCCCGTCACGCTTCAGCCAGTCCACAACGTCTTCAAGACGAGCGTGTGCGGCATCCATCTCTGCTTCGGGAACAATTTCGCAGACCATCACATGGCTGGCCTTCCGCAGCAGAGGCAGCGCATCGAGCGCCGCCCGGCGACTTTCACGCGTGTCCTTCCACGCAACCAGCACGCGCTCGAACCTGGGCCTGTCCGCGGTCGCCGGGACGATCAGCACCGGGCGTCCAGCCCGCATGACCAGATCGCCGATGTCGGCACTGCGCGACGCGTCGAAAACCGTTCGGTCACGGTCGACCCCGGTGATGATGAGATCCGCACACCGCGCCTGATGCGCCAGGCAACCCGCGAGCGGCGCAAACGTTACCAGCGGGCGCCACTCCAGGTTTTCCACGTTCCCCCGAAAGACAGCGTGAAATTCGGCCTCGGCGCCCTTCATTTCATTTTCCAGCTCCCGACGATCCTGCTCGACGACGGCGCCGGAAATATAGTTGCGTAGCGGCTGACCCACGGCGGTACCCATCACGTCGGCGCCCAGGCGCCGCGCCAGTTCGGCGGCGGACTGCAGCAGGCTCGTGTTCGCGCGCCCCAGTTGCAAATGCACCATCAGCGTTGTCATGACATGCCTCCGCTTTTCCACCGGTTCCAAGAATCAGGATAAGACCGCAAGCGGTCGGCCCACTTGATGGGCATCAACCGGGGAATGGGTCTGCGAAACCATTGGTGCGCAAGGATGGCACCGACATGCTTCAATCGCTCAATTGACGCCGCGGCCGTGCGATAGCACGCTGTCGCACAGAACCTGGCACCCGGCCGCCAGGTCTTCGGGAGTGGCGCTTTCCTTTTCGTTGTGGCTGACACCGCCGGCACAGGGAACGAAGATCATGCCCGTTGGGACGATTCGCGACATGGCCACGGCGTCGTGCGCGGCGCCGCTGATGATGGCCCGGTTGGGATAGCCGCGCGCCGCGGCGCTCTCATGCACAATTCGTATACAGACCGGCGAAAAAGGAGCGGCGGGCTGCTCCAGCACCTTGTCGACTTCGATTCGCACGCCGCGCTCGTTCGACACCTCATTCACGGCCTGTCTGAACGATGCTTCCATTCGGCCGCGAGCGGCGTCATCCGGATGGCGCAGCTCGGCCGTCATGAAGACCGACTCGGGAACGACATTGGGGCTGTTGGGGTTCACGACCAGGCGCCCGGATGTGGCGCAACCGGGCGGATGCTCGCGGCCGATACGATCGAGCGCAATCACGATCGCGGACGCGGCAACGAGTGCGTCGGCGCGCATGGCCATAGGCGTCGTCCCCGCGTGCGCCGCGCGCCCGTGAAGTTTCAACTGGAACCAGCACTGCCCCTGCGCGCCGGTCACGGCGCCTATGGTTTTGCGTTCCGCCTCGAGTACCGGTCCCTGCTCAATATGCGCCTCGAAATAGGCAGCCGGCCGCTCTACGGACGCTTGCGCGTCGCATCCCGCCCCGTTGCGCAGTTCGGCAGCCACGCTGATACCGTCTATATCCTGAGTGGACAACGCGGTTTCCAGAGGCAGTTGAGATGTATACACCAGCGACCCCATCATGGACGGGGCAAAGCGGGAGCCCTCTTCGTTGGTCCACACCACGAGTTCCAGAGGGCATGGAGGCCTGACGCCATTCGCGTGCAGGGTTCGCAGAACCTCCAGACCCGCCATCACACCGTAGGCGCCATCGAATTTGCCCCCGGTGGGCTGGGAATCGAGATGGCTACCCATCATGACCGCAGGCGCATGGTCGTCTTCGCCGGCGAAGCGCGCGAACAGGTTGCCGATCGCATCCGCCCTGACGACACAACCCAGCGCTTCACACCATTGTACGAACTGCCGGCGCGCGCGGCGGTCGACCTCCGACAACGCGGGGCGGTTGACCCCCCCGGCGGGCGTCGCCCCGAATTCCGCAAGCTGCATCAAGCTGCTCCAAAGGCGATCTTCATTCACCAGCAGGTCGTTCGTCACACCACCCCTCGGTTCGTAAGTACAACAATGAGGCCCTTGCCTCCAGAGAAGCTCTGGAGGCATCCAGGCGCACAACGGCCCCTTACCTCTACCGCATCGCCGCACCCTGAAGCGTCGCAGCCACTTTACTGGCTTCCTGTTGCGTGGCGGCCAATGCCGGTGCTTTCAACCCAACGCGTACCTGGGCCAATGCCGTTTGCAGCTTGCCCTGCGCAGCCTTGTCGTGCGCCGAATCGGGAATTGCGCCGTTTCCCTGACCTTTGCACGGCACCCCCACCGCCGCGTCGAAACCGGCGCCCTTGGGGCCCACCAGGCAATTCAGCACGTGATGCAGGTGCATGCGCGCCATGCTCAGTGTCGTCGACTTTTGGGCCAGAAGCGCATGGGTGTGCGCCGTGTCGATTTCCGTTGCCGCGCCGCCGCTTGCAGCCAGCGCGGTAATTGCAAGCCCCGCCGCCAGCGCGCCGGCAGCGGCCAATGCCAGTACTTTCCTCATCATGGTCTCCTGGAATTTTTCCGATACCGTTCTCCGATACCGGTCCCACAAGCAACCGACACTCCCCACGCAATTCTACGGGAAGTGAGTGATTCGGCCTAGTATTCTGTTTGGCCGTGTCCCGCTCGACCAGTGGCCAAGCCACCCACGAGCGATCCGCCCGACGGCCACCCCCACGAAGACGTTACGACCGGCAACACACGTTCAACCGGCCTGGCGCTCCCCGGCCTCCACCGTGTGCCGCATCAGCATGGCGATCGTCATGGGACCCACGCCGCCCGGCACCGGTGTGTAGGCCGAGGCGCGTGGTATTACGCCACCGAGCTCGATGTCGCCGACGAGGCTTGGATGATAGCCGGCATCGACCACGACCGCGCCGTCGCGAATCCAGCCGCTCCGGATGAATTCCGGTTTCCCCACCGCGCCCACGACGATGTCCGCCTGCCGCACCATCGCCGGCAAATCGCGCGTGCGGGAATGACAGATGGTAACCGTGGCATCGGCTGCCAGCAGCATCATCGCCATCGGCTTGCCCAAAATAGGGCTGCGGCCGACCACGACGGCGTGGCGCCCCGACACCGCGACGTCGTGAGCGGCAAGCAACGCCATGATGCCCGCCGGGGTTGCCGAGCCGTAGGCGCGCTCGCCCATGCTCATGCGCCCGAACCCAAGGCAGGTGACACCATCCACGTCCTTCTCGAGGGCGATCGCGTCGAAG
>SCQX01000193.1 GCA_004298545.1 Candidimonas sp.
CCATCGGTGAAGATGCCGGCGGGGCGGCCGTCTTTGCCAAGAATGATTGCCATGCCCATGCCTTTGCCAGACATTTCGACCAGCGCGTCGACGACCGGTGTTGCGGCATCGACCAGCGGCAGGGCGCTGCCGGTGCGCATCACGTCGCGCACGCGCGTCAGCAGCCGGCGGCCCAGCGCGCCGCCTGGATGCGATCGCGCAAAATCGCTGGCGCTGAAACCACGCGCTTCCAGGCACGCCACGGCGATGGCGTCACCGAGTACGAGCGCCGCGGTCGTGCTGGCGGTGGGTGCCAGATTCAGCGGGCACGCTTCCTGGTCAACGTGCGCGCTCAGATGGACGTCGGCCGCGTGTGCAAGCTCGGATTCAGGGTTGCCCGTAATGGCGATGAGCCGCGCGCCCAGGCGCTTGACCGGCGGTACGAGCGCCAACATCTCCTGACTGGTGCCCGAGTAGGAAACGGCCAGCAGCACGTCGCTTTCGGTCAGCATGCCGAGGTCGCCGTGCAGGGCTTCCGTTCCATGCATGAAAAACGCGGGCGTGCCGGTCGATGCCAGCGTTGCGGCAAGCTTTCTGGCAATATGCCCGGTCTTGCCGATGCCGCTGGCAACGATGCGTCCGCGGCACGCAAGCACCATGGCAACCGCCTTTTCGAATGCGCCGTCCAGACGCGCGTCGAGCGCTTGCAGCGCGTTGATTTCCGTATGAAAAGTTCGGTGGGCGGAGGCGAGTGCAGAGACCGGCACCCGGCAGGCAACTGTTTCCATGAACCGATTTTAATCGCACATTGCCGGCAAGGTTCTACCCGATCAGGTTTTCCCGGTGTCCGATCGTTTTGCCCGGCGCTGCGCAGCGGCACGCGTGTAGAATAAGTGCCGTGTGCCGGAACGCAACCGTCCCGCATGGTCTTGTCCCGGGAAGACTACGGGGGTGCGCGCCCGGCAGCTTTTTTGGCAACCGCCGTGACCACTGACCCCGCCGACATCATCCGTTCCACCATTCGCAGTATCCCGGATTGGCCGCGGCCGGGCATCACTTTTCGCGACATCACGCCGGTCCTCCAGGATCCGCGAATTTTCCGCACGCTGATCGACCTGTTCGTTTACCGCTACATGCGTCATCGCCTCGATCTCGTCGCCGGGGTCGACGCGCGCGGTTTCATTTTGGGGGCGGTCATTGCCTACGCGCTCAACCTTGGCTTCGTCCCGGTGCGCAAGAAAGGCAAGCTGCCATTCAAGACGCTGGCCGAGGCCTACACCCTGGAATACGGCAACGCCGCGGTCGAAATGCACATCGATTCGGTTCGCCCTGGCCAGCGCGTTTTGTTGGTGGACGATCTGGTGGCCACTGGCGGCACCATGGTTGCGGCCGCCAAGCTCCTGCAGCGTCTGGGCGCCAACGTCGTCGAGGCGGCCGCCATCATTCATCTGGAAGATTTGGGCGGTGCGCGGGCCGTCAGGGCCACCGGCCTGCCGCTCTACACGGTTTGCGGCTTTGCTGAGACTGGCACCTACAAGAACAACCGGTAAGCCGGGTTTTCGTTTTCACTCCAGTGCGGATATCCCAGTGTGTCCAGGAATTCCTTGAATTGCTTCTTGTCATCGGGGGGAACCTGGATGCCCACCAGGATTCGTCCGTAATCGTCGCCCTGGTTGCGGTAGTGGAACAGACTGATATTCCACGTTGGGCTCATCGCGGTCAGGAACCGCATCAAGGCGCCCGGCCGCTCGGGAAACTCGAAACGGAGCAGCTGTTCGTGCTTTGCCAGCCCCGAATGCCCACCCACCATGTAGCGCAAGTGAGTCTTGGCCATTTCGTTGAGTGTCAGATCGAGTGTGGGAAAGCCTTTCTTGCGGAACATATTGGCAATTTTCTCGGGCTCGGACGGTGACGAGATCGTCAGCCCGACGAAGACTTGCGCGGTCTCCGGATCTGAAATCCGGTAGTTGAATTCCGTCACGCTGCGCTTGCCCACCGCTTCGCACAGCCGCAGGAAGCTGCCACGCTTTTCGGGGAGCGTGACGGCGAATACCGCCTCACGCGCCTCACCCACATCGGCGCGCTCGGCCACGAAGCGCAGGCGGTCGAAATTCATGTTCGCGCCGCATGTGATTGCCACCAGCGTCTTGTTCTTCCATTCGTGCAGCGCGGCGTACCGCTTCAAGCCCGCCAACGCCAGCGCGCCCGCCGGCTCCAGCACACTGCGGGTTTCCTGGAACACGTCTTTGATGCCGGCGCAGATGGCGTCGGTGTCGACCGCGATGTAGTCGTCCACGTATTCGCGCGCGAGCCGAAATGTTTCCACGCCGACTTGCTTGACCGCGGTGCCATCGGAGAACAGACCCACGTCGTTCATCGTGATTCGGCGGCCCGCCTTGATGCTGCGCATCATGGCGTTCGAATCCTCGGTTTGCACGCCGATGATCTTGATTTCCGGGCGCAGCGATTTCACGAATGCCGCAACGCCCGAGATCAGGCCGCCGCCGCCGATTGCCACGAAGATGGCGTCGATCGGACCTGAGTGCTGGCGCAGAATCTCCATGCCGATCGTTCCCTGGCCGGCAATGACGTCCGGATCATCGAACGGGTGCACGAAGGTCAGCTTTTCTTCCTGCTCGATTTCTTTGGCCCGCAGATAGGCATCGGAGAAACTGTCGCCCGCCAACACGACTTCGCCGCCGAGGCGGCGCACGGCGTCGACCTTCACCCGCGGTGTCGTGGTTGGCATGACGATCACCGCGCGGCAGCCCAGGCGCTTTGCGGCCAGCGCCACGCCCTGCGCGTGGTTGCCGGCCGATGCCGCGATGACCCCGCGCTTGAGCGTGGCGGCGTCGAGGTTGGCCATTTTGTTGTAGGCCCCCCGCAGCTTGAAACTGAACACTTGCTGGGTATCCTCGCGCTTGAGCAGGACTTTGTTCTGAATTCGCGCCGATATCTGAGGCGCTGGATCCAGCGGCGACTCGACGGCAACATCGTAAACTTTGGATGTCAGGATGCGTTTCAGATAATCGATGGGCATGGCGCGGTTGCAAGAACGGAAAGTTGAAAAGATTACCACAGCGGCCACGCTACACTAGTGCGTTTCCGCTTCGGGAGAGGGCGGTATGGAAGCGTGGGTGCAAGCCTCGGTTCAGTGGCTGCTTGCGATGCTGGCCTTGCCAGAGGTTGGATTGAGTGCGATTTTCGTCATCAGTCTGGTCTCCGCGACGCTGCTGCCACTGGGCTCTGAACCCGCGGTTTTCGCGTTCGTCAAAGTGGCGCCCGATATGTTCTGGCCCGCCGTGGCGGTTGCTACGCTGGGGAACACGCTGGGAGGCATCGTCAGCTACGCAATGGGGCTGGGTGCCAGGAAAGCCTACCGGCGCTGGCAGCGCGAACACGGCTTGCGCGCGCGGCGTGTGCGCGGCGCGACGTTCGGCTCACCGCGGGAGTTGGCGCGCAAGCGTGGCGCTGCGGCACGGTTCACAGAAGGGGACGCAGCCGCGCGCGGCCGGCTGGGAGGGCGCTGGCATGTTCAGGTTCATTACTGGGTGAATCGCCTGGGGCCGCTGGCGCTGCTGTTTTCGTGGCTGCCCGCCGTGGGCGACCCGTTGTGCGCGGTGGCGGGTTGGCTGCGCCTGTCGTTCTGGCCCTGCGTGCTCTGGATGGCCGTCGGGAAAGCAGCGCGCTATGTGGTTTTCACTGCCGTGCTCATGCGGTACCTGCCGTTCCCGCCGGGAGCCTGAACCCGTCATTTCGCGAAGAGCGATGCGAGGTTCTTGAACGATTTGAACTCCAGCGCGTTGCCCGACGGATCGAGGAAGAACATGGTGGCCTGTTCGCCCGGTTCGCCCTTGAAGCGGATGTATGGCTCGATGATGAACCGGGTGCCTGCGCGGGTAAGCGTTGCGGCCAGCGCCTGCCAGGTATTCATGTCCAGAACGGCGCCGAAGTGGCGCACGGGAACGTTGTGGGAATCGACGCTGCTGGTGCGCACACTGGCGCATTCGTCGGGCGCCAGGTGGGCGACGATCTGGTGGCCGTAGAAATTGAAATCGACCCAGTTTTCGGATGAACGCCCTTCAGGGCAGCCGAGCAGTCCGCCGTAGAAGGCGCGCGCCTCGGTGAGGTCGCGCACGGGAAACGCAAGATGAAATGGCGGCATCGATGGAAGAGCAGACATGGCGAAGTCCTGAAAGACCGGTAATCGTGCCGGCACGTTGCGCGCGCGGGGCGGTCCGGAGAATGCGCAACGCATTTTTCATATTTTAGGAGCTTTGCCGGGAGTTTCCATCACCGAATCATCCGGTTCCCCCGCAACGAGGCGGGTGGCGGGAAATTCCAGTGTGAACACGCTTCCCACGTTCGGCTCGCTTTGTATGGCGAGGTTTGCATCGTGCCGCATGGCGACGTGTTTGGTGATGGCCAGACCCAGGCCCGTTCCGCCAGAAGCGCGCGAGCGGCCCCGGTCCACCCGGTAGAATCTCTCGGTCAATCGCGGAATGTGGTGTGCGGCGATGCCGATTCCCGTGTCGTGCACCGAATAGTATGCGCCGCCGCCTGCGGCGCGGCCCCACGCGACGCGGATAGTCCCACCGGGCGGCGTGTAGCGCACCGCATTGGTCAAAAGATTCAACGCCGCCGATGCCAGCTCGTGAGCACTGCCCAGAATCTTCAAATCGGGGTCGATGCGTTCTTCGAACACGTGCTGGCCGGCCGATAGCACGCGCGCCTGGGCCAGCGCCTCGGTGGCGATACGACCCATGTCGACGGGGGCGCCGTCGTCTGGCGGTGAGGATTCGAGCGTCGACAGCGTGAGGAGATCGGCGACGATCGCCTGCATGCGGTCGGTCTGTTCGTTCATCAAGTCCAGATAGTGCGCGCGGCGGTTGTCGGTGAATGCCCGCGCGGATGGCTCCTTCAGGGTTTCGACAAATCCCGCGAGGACGGTCAGTGGTGTTCGCAGCTCGTGCGAGACGTTGGCGACGAAATCCCGGCGCATGGTCTCCAGATTCTCCAGCTGCGTGACATCGCGTGTCACCATCAGGAGGTGATTCAGTCCGTAGGGCGCGAGCTGCACCAGCAGCGTCGTGGTCCGCCCGTTTTGCGCAAGGTGCAGCGTCAGTGGGCCGCTCCATTGGCTTTGCCGCGCATAGCGCGTGAATTCTGGAGCCCGCACGATATTGAAGATGCTGTGCCCTCGATCGGACACCGGGTTCAGTCCCAGGTGTCGGCTGGCCGTTTGGTTGCACCAGGCCACACGCCTGTCGTCGTCCAGCGTGATGGCGCCATCGGGCAACGCTTCGGCGGCAAGCACGATGCCGCGCGCCTGTCGCTTCAATTGGCCGATGGCGCGCTGATTTCTTCGCCGCTCGCGATACACGGGTGTCAGGATGTCGGCCCATATGCCCTTCAGATGGGGAGGTGCCGCGTCGGCATCGCGCACCCAGCGCGCCAGGCGGTCGAGTCGTCGGCGCCAGATCAGCAGGGTGACGATTATCCCAAGCGAAAAGAGTCCCCATCCGGCGTCGTGCCCCAGCCACGTGCCGCAGAGCCAGGAAGCCACCGCCCAGGTCACCAGCGCGGCCACCAGCGCGTTCATGGTGGGCGGCGTGGAACGGTCGGTAGCGAGAACCGGTATCCGGCGCCGCGTACGGTTTCCACCGTGTCTTCGCGGCCGGTGGGCTCCAGCGCCCGGCGCAGCCGCCGGATGTGCACATCCACCGTGCGCTCTTCCACGAATACGTGGTCGCCCCATACCTGATCCAGCAGTTGCGCCCGCGAAAATACTCTTCCGGCGTGGGTCATGAAAAAATGCAGCAAGCGGAATTCCGTCGGTCCCAGCGTCAGCGGCTGGTCGCCGACGCTTGCCCTTCGGGTCGCGGGGTCCAGACGCAGCGCGCCCGCATGCACCGTGTCGTCAGTGAGTTGTGGCGCGCGCCGCCGCAGCAGCGCTTTGATGCGCGCCCTTAGTTCTTTCGGCGAAAATGGCTTTGTGACGTAATCGTCTGCGCCGGCTTCCAGTCCTTCGATCTTGTCGCGCTCGTCCGTTTTGGCGGTGAGCATGATCAGTGGTATGTCGTGTGTGCGCGCCTCGCCGCGCAACTGGCGGGCAAGCGTGACGCCCGGGATGTCGGGCAGCATCCAGTCAAGTAGAATCACATCCGGGAGTTCGTCGCGAATCAATGCCAGCGCCTGGCGCGCGTCGCAGGCGTGCCAGACCCGGTATCCGTCGAATTCGAGGTTGATCGAGATCAGCTCCAGTATCGCTGATTCATCTTCGACGACAAGTACGGTAGTGGTCATGGGGTACGATATTACTATGCAACAGGACTCATCCAGCGACCCGATCAATGTGGAGGCGGCAGTTGCGGGCCCGGGCGCCACGACGCATTTCGGCTACACCACGGTTGGCGAGAGCGAAAAAGCGGGTAAGGTGGCCGAGGTCTTTCGTTCGGTGGCCGGCCGTTACGATTTGATGAACGATCTGATGTCGGGGGGCCTGCATCGGGTCTGGAAGGCTTTCGCGGTGGCGCGCGCCGGGGTGCGGCCGGGCATGAAAGTGCTGGATGTCGCCGGTGGCACGGGCGATCTGTCCACGGCTTTCGCGCGCCGCGTCGGTCCGGATGGCGAAGTCTGGCTCACCGACATCAATGATTCCATGCTGCGTGTCGGCCGCGATCGCCTGCTCGATCGTGGCCTGCCGCTGCCGGCCGCCGTGTGCGATGCCGAATGCCTGCCGTTTGCCGACGGCTACTTCGACCGGGTCATGGTTGCCTTCGGTCTGCGCAACATGACGCACAAGGCGCGTGCCTTGACTGAAATGCGCCGCGTGCTGAAGCCGGGTGGAAAACTGCTGGTACTGGAGTTTTCCCGCGTCGCGCGGCCGCTCGCGCCCTTGTACGATTTGTATTCCTTTACGGTTCTGCCGTGGTTGGGCGCGCGGGTGGCGCGCGACGAACGCAGTTATCGCTATCTTGCCGAATCAATACGTCTGCACCCCGATCAGAACACGCTTGCCAGCATGATGGAAGCGGCTGGGCTGTCGCACGTCCGTTTCTTCAATCTGACCGCCGGCGTGGTCGCCCTGCACGAGGGGGTGAATCTGGGTCCGTGTCCACCCGCCGCCGGCAATGCGGCGGGTGCCGACTGACCGCGCCTCACCCCGGTCCGCCCCCTAAAACCGGTACGAGACTTGCACGCCGATCAGGTCGGCCGCCGTATCGAAGCTTCCGCTGACCGTACCCTTGGCCGGGTCGAGCCCGTTGTCGATGCGGGAGTGGAAGAACAGGTGTTCGTAACCGACGTCCAGCGTGGTGTGCTGGCTGAACCGGTACTGCGCGCCCAGCGCCACGCTGATGCGGTCGTTGTCGGGCAGGGCGGGCGGCCGCATGGCGCTGTTGGGTATCGGCGTCTGGTCGTACGATACGCCCGACCGCAGCGTCCAGTGTCCGTCGATCCGATAGTTCGCGCCAAGGGCGATGCGCCAGGTATTGCGAAAGCCCAGCTTGACGGTGTCCTCTCCCAGCGCGCCGTTGTCGATCTTGAGCTCGGGCAGGCGGCTCCAGCCCGTCCATGCCAGGTCGGCCAGAAGTTGCCATCTGGCGTCCAGATCGTGCACGACGCTCAGTGTGGCGGTATCGGGCAGCGTGACCGATGCGCCGTTGTCGACCGATGCCGGCATGGCCGCGGCGAATGGCGCGGGAATGTTGGCGAGCGTGGTCGTCCCGGTCAGCGGCATGTGTATTTGCGAGCGGTAGGCCAGGCCGATGCGGGTTCGCGCGGTGGCCTGGTAGAGTGCGCCCAGGTTCCAGCCCCACGCGTTGCCGTACAGGCGAGCGCGTGCGTTCATGTCGGGTGAGGTCAGCAGTTGGGAGGCGAGCAGTTGACGCTGCAGCCCCGGCAAGCCGGCGGGAATCTTCGCGATCAGGCCCGCGGCGGGCACGTTGCGCTGGTAGTCGGCGTTGGCGTAGAGCCAGTCGAGCCCCGCGCCAAGAGACAATTCGGGAGTGACCTTATAGGCCAGCGAGGGGTTGATGTTGACGGACTGGATGTCGAAGCGCGTGGACTGATAGCGCCCTATCCAGTTCGAGTCATAATCGGTCGAGAGCCCGAATGGCGCACCCACGCCCACGCCTGCGAACCAGTCGGGGCTGAGCTGCCAGGATGCGTAAAAATTGGGCAGAAAAGCGGTGCCTCCGGCATTGCCGCCGTTGTTCGAACCCAGCGGCAGGTTGCTCGGACCGGTGCTGCCGTCGTTCGAGAAATTGAATTTCGTCACGATGGCCGTGGTGCCCGCCGACAGATTCACTCCCGGCAGGCGCGTCATGCCGGCCGGGTTGTAGTAGATGGTGCTGGCGTTCTGTGCAATGGCCGCCGATCCCGCGTAGGAATTGCCAAGGCCGCTGGCGTTCTGTTCGATGAGCTGAAAGGCGGACGCGTTCGCGCGTGCGCCGATCAGGCACAGCAGCAGTCCAAGCCCGCACCATGCGATGCGTGTCGTTTCGAGTGGGACGAATGGGTTGGCGGCGTGGGGTTTTACGGCGTGGGTCGACGGCATGGGAACGGTAGGCGGTCACTGTCTGGTGGTTGGCGTTGGAGACATCCCGCTCGCAAAGCCTCCGAGAGGAGGTTTTGAACAATGGCCGAGCTCCATACCGATTGTGATGTCTTGTCCATGAAAATAGTTGTCGAATCGTAACCATCGCGATCAAACGGCTCTTTTGTCCGTTGATCGGGCTTTGTTCTCGTTGCTTTTTTGCACAGATCGGTCAAACAGCTGGGGCCACGGCGTTTGGGGTTGTGTGATATTGAGTAGGTTTCGGGTGAGAAAGTCAAGCGAACGGGCGCGGCCGTCCGGTGAGTGGGAATGCTGCCGCGGGGGTCGTTTCAAGGTGCCGGTCGGACAGGAAACGAGCCGTGTTGGCTAATCTTGTCCAGCCAATTTATACTGACTGAACATGCGAGTGTTGTGGCTTCTCAGAGCTTCCCGGCGGGGACACGGCCAGCATCTCGCCTTATGGCGAGCGCGCGGCGGTTGCGCATGCGGGCATGTGAGGCGTGCGATCGCGGTTGCGCACCGCACACGTATCACACACGAAGATTGTGTGGCGGGGCCGTGGTCGGGCCTTTCGCCGAGGAAATAAGAGGTACGTCATGCTCGATGACATGAGCGAATCACTGCTCTTCGCCTATTTCGGAACGCGCAGCCCGTTCTGGCAGTTGACGGCTGACAGCAATGCCCTGCAGCTGGCGGGCGTGCACGGCAGGCCGAATCTCGCGGTGGCGCTCGACCCCGAGAAAGCGCGCGAGATTCGCGCGTTCACCGGCGTTACGTCGCATGCCGAAATCGACCTCGAACTCTTCGGGGAGCCGCAGCGCCTGAGCCTGGTCGGCAAGAAGGACGGTGTCAATTCCTGGTCGGGAACGGCGTCCGACTACATGGACACGCCGGCGGTGGCCAAGGATTTGGCGCATGGCCTGGAATTCGCCGAGCAGGTCATTTCCGAGGTCAATTCGCTGGTGGTCATCATCGACCACAATTGCAACATTCTGCGCTTCAACCGCCTTTGCGAGGAAGTGACCGGCTTGCGCGAGAAAGATGTCATTGGCAAGCCCGCCCACGCCTTCATGTCGCTCGATGAGCGCAGCGCGTCCAAGGCCAACATCATGGGGTTCTTCAAGAATTCCGCGGCTTATGAGGTGGAGCGCCACATCAATACGCTCAACGGCCGGCGCACCATCCTCTGGCGCAACAAGTTCGTGCAGAGCGGCAGCGGCCCCGACGAACGCTATTTGGTGTGTTCGGGAACCGATGTTACGGAAGAGCGCAAGGCGCAAGCCAAGTTGATGGAGCTGGCCACTGTCGACACGCTCACCGGTCTGCCGAATCGCCATGCCATCTATGAACGGATCACGGGCATGATCGAGAATGGCGAGCGCTTCGGCATTCTGTTCCTGGATCTCGACAATTTCAAGCAGATCAACGATCACTACGGCCATCTGGTTGGCGACGATCTCATCCGGGCGGTGTCCGTCAATATCGGCTCGTGCATGCGCGAGGGCGATAGCGTGGCGCGTCTGGGGGGCGATGAATTCCTGGTGCTGGTCAAGGACGCGTCGTTCGAACTCATGGAAAACGTGGCACAGCGCATCACCGACCGGCTCAAGGCGCCCATCAGCCTTGGTCTGGTCGAGGTCTATAGTGGA
The DNA here is from genome assembly GCA_004298545.1 of Candidimonas sp. Taxonomy (GTDB): domain Bacteria; phylum Pseudomonadota; class Gammaproteobacteria; order Burkholderiales; family Burkholderiaceae_B; genus SCQX01. The sequence continues at coordinate 10,189 of SCQX01000193.1, forward strand.
TGCTCCATTGGCATTGCGTTGTGCCCCGAGCACGGCGATACGCTCGACCATCTCATCCGCTGCGCGGATACCGCCATGTATGTTGCCAAGGATTCCGGCAAGCGCACGTTCCGGGTGTTCTCGCCCGAGATGGACAATCGGGTGGCCGAGCATGTGTGGCTCGACGGCAATCTGCGCCGGGCGCTCGACGCGAGTGATCAATTGCAGTTGTACTACCAGCCCAAACTGTGCTTCGAGACGGGCGAGGTGCGCTCGGTCGAAGCGCTGCTGCGCTGGGATTCCCCCGAGCGCGGTCGGATTCAGCCGGTGGACTTCATTCCTTACGCCGAAGAATCGGGCCTCATCGTGCCCCTGGGGCGTTGGGTCATGCGCACGGCCGCGAAGCAGGCGGCGGAATGGAAGGCGCGCGGGCTGAACCTGCGCATCGCGGTAAACGTTTCGGCGCGCCAGCTCAGCAGCAGCACACTGGTTCAGGACTTTTCCGAGGCGTTGCGCCAGGCCGGGTTGATGCGTTCGCTCCTCGATCTTGAACTCACCGAGAGCTGCCTGATCAATGACGAAGCGGCGGCGCTCAAGCTTATCCAGCAGTTCAGGGAACTGGGCGCCAGGGTGCATCTTGACGACTTCGGCACGGGCTATTCATCGTTGTCGCAATTGGCCCGCTTGCCGCTCGATGCCATCAAGGTCGACCGCAGCTTCGTCAAGGCCATCGACGAGAACACGACGTCTCAGGCACTGGTGCGCTCGATGGTGGTCGTGGCGCAGGAGTTGAAATTCAAGATAATCGCCGAAGGGGTCGAGACGTCCGACGAGGCCGATTGCCTCCGGGGGATCGGGGTCGAGTATGCGCAGGGGTATCTATACGGCCGTCCGATGCCCGTCAAAGCGTTCGAAGAGTGGCTCAACAACAAGGGCAAGCGCCTGCGCCTCGTGGCCTGACTCCGTAGTTTTCGTGGTTTGCGCATTGCCCGGCAGGCCTCTGAATCGTCGGGTCTGAGTACGGCAACTGAGTGCGCCCGTCGCGATCAGTTGCCGTTGCGCGTCTGCTTGGCGTGCCGCGTTTGCAGCATCACCAGACGCTCCATGTATTCCAGGTCTTTTTCTTCCAGTGAAAACGCGGTGCGGGCCCAGTCTTCGGTGATGTCCATCAGTTCGGACCGGTCGATGGGCAGTACCCTTTGACGCGCGCGCAGCATGGCGCGGATACCGTTCATCTTGGGTCGGATCACGTCGACGAATGTGCGTACCGCCGTGAAGGCTTCGCCTTTCTCGAAGATCTGATCCACCAGCCCTTTTTCCCCATACCATTCAGCCGTGTGCGGCACGCCGGTACCGATGAGTGTTTCCGCCAGCCGCATGTGCGACTTTCGCGCGATCAGCGAATACGCGCCCATCCCCGGGAAAAGATTGAAGGCGATCTCGGGAAACCCCATTTTTATGTCGCGCTGCGCCAGCAAATAGTGGTGGGCGAGTGCCGCTTCGAACCCGCCTCCCAGCGCGGTTCCCTCGACCATGGCGATGGAGATGGCGCCGGTGCCGAAACCGGTCATGGCGTCATAGACCGCGTCTATGCATGCCCTGGCATACGACAGGAGCCGTTCGCGCTCGCCCGCGCGAATTTTCGTGGCGAACAGTTCGAGGTCGCCGCCAACGTTGAAGACCTGTGGCACCACCGACCCCGTGACCCAGAAATCGATAGTCAGTCCAGATGCCTGCGCGGCATGCTTGAGTTGCGAGATGTCGCGCAGCAGCGCCATGTTGAAGCATGGGCGGGGCTGTGCGTTGAGCATCATCCAGAGTATCTTGCGCCCTTCCTCGTAGTAGGGCGTGATTTGTGTCAGGTTGTCCGCTTCGGGAAAGAGCCGACACGATGGATGGTCTTCCAGCCTCATCGTTGGTTGGCGTGCCTCAGGCCGTCAATGACCGAATCTGGGCGAGATTCAAATAGTGGATCGCGTTGCCGGTGGGGTGGGACGGCGCCCTCTTGGCGAGCGCCGCGTCTTCTTCCGAGGATGTCATCACTGGTTTTGATTTTGCGGAGATGCACGAACGATGGGCGCCACGCGCACGGGTTCTCGAGAGTAAAGCGCGTCGCATTTTGAAATCAAAATTCGTATGCTAACAGAGAACGCCGCGCGCGGAGGGGCGAATTATCACTGTCGACCTTTTTACCGCATTCCGGTCGGACACTTCAATGAGGGGCGCGGCTGCACGAAGTACCGGCCGGACGGCCAGCCGCACGCGGGCCGGTGGCCACCTGTGCGCTGAAAATGGCGTAAGAATCTGGGCTTTCATTTGGTCGAGCTAACGGTTAATATTCAGCTTCCAGTCAGCTTTCATCGTATCTGGCCGCGGCAGCGGCGACGTTCACTCATTATATTGACGACTATTTTCAGTCATTTTCACTTCGATCTCCATCGTGGTCACCGGAGCTGCCATGTCACCTTTTCTTTCGCGATCTCTTGCCGCCGCCATGTTGTTGGTTGCTTCACTGGCTATGTTGACGGTCTCGTCCGATGTTGAAGCCAGGCGACTGGGGGGCGGCGGCAGCTTCGGGCGGCAATCCCAGAACATCACCCAGCACCGGCAGGCCGTGCCTCCCCCGGCCGCCAAAGCGCCGGCTGGCGCCGCTGCGTCGGGGCAGGCGGCATCGGGCGCGCGCGCGGGCGGATCGCGCTGGTTCGGCCCACTGGCCGGAATTGCGGCGGGTCTGGGCATTGCTGCGCTACTGTCGCATCTTGGCTTGTCGGGTGCGTTCCTCGAGGCGGTCTCCAGCCTGCTCCTGATCGGCCTGGCGCTGGCGGCCATTCTGTTTCTGGTGCGACGCATGCAAGGTAGGGTCATGGCGTCGGCGCGCGTTGCGCAAGGGCTGCCGTCGGGTGCGCAAACCGTTAGTCGGGATGGCCCGTCGCGCCAGCCGGCTATTCGTCCGTTGGCGGCAAATGGAGTGTCGCCGGTTGACGCCCCGGCGGCGGTGGATTCCGGTTGGTTCATCCCGGAAGACTTCGACACGCCGACCTTCCTGGCGGAGGCCAAGAAACAGTTCGCCGCGGTTCAGGCAATCTGGGATACCGGCAATACGCGGGACCTCTCCGGCTATCTCACCGACGACCTCATGGCGGAAATCGCGCCGCAAGTCGAGGCGAACCACGGCAGGGGGGCAACCGAGGTCGTTTTGCTGAATGCAGAATTGCTTGGCATCGAGGCAGTGGAAGGCGGGCACCTGGCCAGCGTGCGGTATTCGGGCATGCTGCGCGAAGATGGGCGCGCCGAGGCATTCCGCTTCCAGGAAGTCTGGAATCTCTACAAGAGCAATGAACACGGTTGGTTGCTCGCCGGCATTCAGCAGCTGCCTGTTTAGAGCATTTTTTGTTCAAGTGTTGGCAGGATTTGACGCTGTGAGTGTTTGAAGGCGCCGTCTGGCGGGGCTGGGGGTGGGGCCGGCGTTAAGGCGTGCGCCGGATGCTGACGAAGGGAAGGCGGGGGCCGTCGGCGGGTGTGTTTGAGCGAGGTCTCGCACGCCGTGTGAGACCTCGCGAGTTCGCCCGCCGCCCGCCTGGACGAGGCAGATCCGGATCAAGCACGCCGTGCCGGCCCCACCCCCAGCCCCGCCAGACGGCTCGCGGCGGCGGCATGTCGTGGCGCTGGCTGGCCCGTGCTCGTGTACTGGCAATACTGCGGCGCATGCCGCGATTTCCTTGTTGCTCGTGGTTCGATGCATGCCGTGATTCGTGCAATCGTTTGCGGTTCAGTGGTGAACTTGATGTTGTTCGATGGTCCGTGTCTCGACGCATCCCGCGATTCGCTATCGCCCAGCGCTCGACGCGTACCTTGAAATGTCATTCACGCGCCCGTGTCTCGCCGGTCGACTCGGGGCATGCCCGCTTGGTGTCTCGTCTGGCAGAAAGTACCGCTCACGTGTTCGGCAAGTGCCTGTTTTCGGCCCGTGAGGCAACGATGGCGGCGCGCCGAGGCAGCCGCACCCCGTCACGCCAGGGCCGATGGGGTCATTCCAAAACCGTTAAACTTGAAAGACCCTGATAATTTCCTGCGCCCCGTGCGCGGGAGCGAGCGGCCGCGCGACTCATGCTTCCGATTCCGTCTTTTCTGGCGCCTGCCTCGGTGGGCGTCCGCGTGCTCAATGCCTTGCTGGCGCGCGAGGATTGGGCGCGAGAACGCCTTACGCGCCACGCTGGCAAAACGGTACGCTTCGTTTTCGGCCGGTTTGTGACGAGCCTTGCCATATCGGCCAGCGGTCGTGTTTCAGTGGCCGACCCGGCCATTGTGCCTGATGTGACGCTGACCGTGCCGCCCGCGCGGCTGCCCAAGTTGCCGTCGGCGCTGCGTTCCAATGACCCGGAGCGTATTGCCGGTCTGCTGACCATTCAGGGTGACGCCGCGCTGGCCAATGTCGTTGCGGGGTTGGCGCGCGATCTGCGCTGGGATGTGGAAAACGATCTGTCGCCCTGGGTGGGCGATATCGCCGCGCATCGCCTCGTGGCGGTGTGCCATCGGCTGGCTGGCGACCTGCGTCAGAGCGCGCAACGGGCTGGCGCGAATCTGACCGAATACCTGACGGAAGAGAGCGCCACACTGCTCGGGCGCGGCGCGTATCGCGACTGGGTTCGCGGTGTGGCGGCGGCGAATGCGCGGCTCGATGGGCTCGAAGCGCGGGTGGGGAAGCTCGCACCCTTTGGAACCGATTCGCAACCAATGGGCGGACGTTGAGCATGCCAACGTTATTTCGCCTGGTGCGCATTCTTTTTGTCGCCTTGCGCTATCGGCTCGATGAGCTCGTGCTCTCGAGCATCAAGCACCCGCTCGCTCACGGGCTGCTGCGGGTCGTGCGCATGGGGCGCACACCGCGCACGCCGCGCGGCGTGCGCCTGCGGCTGGCACTGGAGTCCCTGGGCCCCATCTTCGTGAAGTTCGGCCAGGTGTTGTCCACCCGCCGCGACTTGATTCCGCCAGATGTTGCTCAGGAACTTGCCTTGCTTCAGGATCGCGTGCCGCCCTTTCCTTCCGATCAGGCGGCTCGCTGTGTTCAGGATGCTCTCGGCGAGTCGCCGCATACGCTTTTCAAATCGTTCGATGCGGACCCGATTGCATCGGCGTCCATTGCCCAGGTGCACTTCGCCGTCCTGCGCGATGGCCGCGAGGTGGCGGTCAAAGTCTTGCGGCCGGGCATGCTGAACATCATTGAGAAGGATCTGGGCCTGATGCGAATGCTGGCCGGCGTCGTGGAGCGGGTGGCGCCCGACGGCCGTCGGCTCAAGCCGCGCGAGGTGGTGGCCGAGTTCGACCGGTATCTGCACGACGAACTGGATCTCATCCGCGAGGCATCGAACTGCAGCCAGTTGCGGCGTAATTTCGGTCCCGGCACGGGGCGCGCGAGTTTGTTGATGGTGCCGGAGGTAGTCTGGGAGTACTGCGCAACCACGGTGTTCACGATGGAGCGCATGCGCGGAGTACCCATCAGCCATGTCGAGCGGCTGCGCGCGCTGGGAGTCGACATCAAGGGGCTTGCGCGCACTGGCGTCGAGATATTTTTCACGCAGGTGTTCACCGACGGTTTTTTCCATGCCGACATGCACCCGGGAAACATTTTCGTCTCCGACGCGCCAGAGACGCTGGGGCGCTACATTGCTCTTGATTTTGGCATCATGGGCTCGCTGTCGGAGTTCGATAAAAACTATCTCGCACAAAACTTCCTGGCTTTTTTCCATCGCGATTACCGTCGTGTCGCGCATCTGCATCTCGAGTCGGGGTGGGTTCCGGAAGGCACGCGGGAAGAAGAATTGGAAGGTGCAGTGCGCGCCGTGTGTGAGCCGTATTTCGATCGCCCCTTGTCCGAGATATCGCTGGGGCAGGTTCTGCTGCGCCTGTTTCAGACGTCACGCCGATTCAATGTCGAGATCCAGCCGCAGCTCGTTCTGCTGCAAAAGACCCTGCTGAATGTGGAGGGCATGGGGCGTGAACTCGATCCCGGTCTCGATTTGTGGGAAACCGCCAAACCATACCTCGAGAAATGGATGCATCAACGCGTGGGCTTTGCCGCATTGCGCCGCCGGCTGGCCAAGGAGTCGGAGCAGTGGGCGCAGATTCTTCCGCAGATTCCGCGTCTGGTGCATACGAACCTGATGCGGCCCGATTCTCAGGCGCGTCTGTATGCCGAGGTTCGCCAGATGCGTCGTGAGCAGCGGCAGACCAATCGCCTGATGACCGTGCTCGTCGCCGTGATGGCGGTTGCGGTCGGGGTGGCGTTGTGGGCACTGACCCGGCATTAGTGTGCCGTCTGGTTGGTTCGAATACTCGTCTGGGGCGTTGAAGATGCCGGCTCGGTTTGAATCAAAAATAGTGGCGCGCGAGGCATGCATCGGTGCGGTTCGCGCGGGCGGGGTGCCACGGCCGCTGGTGTTCACCAATGGGGTGTTCGACATTCTGCATCGCGGGCACGTCACCTATCTGGATGCCGCCGCGCGGCTGGGGGCGGCACTGGTGGTTGCACTCAACACCGATGCCTCGGTGCGGCGATTGGGCAAGGGAGTGGATAGGCCCATCAACAGCCTGGACGATCGCGCCGCGCTGGTGGCGGCGCTGGAGTGCGTGACGCTGGTCACCAGCTTCGATGAGGATTCACCGCTTGCGCTGATCGAGGCGCTACGGCCCGACCTCATCGTCAAGGGTGGCGACTACGATATGGAGACGCTGCCCGAGACAGCCGTCGTGCGGCGCTGGGGTGGGCGCGCGCTGGCAATTCCGTTCGAATATTCGCGTTCGACCACCGCGCTGCTGAACCGGATACGGTGGTAACGGGACGCTGGGCGTCAGAATTTGAAATGTGAGACGACTACGCCGCGCAATGGCTTGATGACGGTGTCGAACAGGCTGACCGCCTCGAAGCTGGCGGCGCTGGTGCGTGTGATGCGCCAAGCGGACATGACGGGGTTCTGGCCCACCACGGCGACAAGGCGCCCACCGATGCGCAATTGGTACTTGAGTGCATCGGGCACGGCGGGTACGGAACCGGTGAGCAGAATCGCGTCGTATTCGGTCGTTCCCCAGCCCGCGTGCGCGTCGCCGGTTTCGACCTTCACGTTGCCCACTTGATTGCGTTGCAGGTTCTGCTGCGCGAAGTTGGCCAGGCGGCTGTTGATTTCGATGCTGGTGACCTGCTGCACCAGTTGTGCGAGCAACGCCGCCTGATAGCCCGAACCGGTGCCGATCTCGAGCGCGCAGTCGGTGGGAGTGAGCTGTAGCTCCTGCGCGAGCCGGGCTTCCACTTTTGGCGCCAGCATCGATTCACGCGTGTCCACCGCGCTGACGATCAGCGGTAGTTCGATGTCGGAGAAAGCGAGCCCCTGCATGGCGGTGGGTACGAAGCGTTCGCGCCGCGTGGCGAACAGCGCCTGCAGAATGTGCGGGTCGAAAATGCCCCACGGGCGGATTTGCTGCTCGATCATGTTGAAGCGAGCCTGTTCGAGTTCTGATAGCGCGGTGGCGTTCATGACGAGTATCGTAAAAGCATTGACGGGGGGACGAACCTATTGTACCGGTACCGGCTCAGTCCGCTTTCCCCCACCAGGCGTGGAAATGGTTGACCGGGCCATGGCCGCCGCCGACATCGAGTGCGCCAGACTGGCGGATGGCTTCTTCCAGGTAGCGCTTCGCGCGTTCCGCCGCCTGGGGTACGTTGCGTACGCGCGGAAGCAGCGCGGCCATCGCGGCCGATAGCGTGCAGCCGGTGCCATGAGTATTCGGGGTATCGATTCGTTCTCCCGGCAGTTCCAGCAGCCGGTCGCCGTCGTGCAGGATGTCGACGGTGCTGGTGCCCGGCAAGTGTCCGCCTTTCAGAAACACCCAACGCTCGCCATCGTCGCTGAGCAGTCGGCGCAGCTTTGCCGCCACGCGCCGCATCTCTTTCAGCGATTCGGCCGGCGCGGCGTTCAGCAATATTCCCGCCTCGGGCAGGTTGGGCGTCATGACGGTGGCCAGCGGAAGCAGGTGGTCGCGCAGTTCGCCAATGGCGTCGTCCTCAAGCAAGCGGTCGCCGCTCTTGGCGACCATGACGGGGTCGACGACCAGATGGGGTGGCTTCCAGTGCGCCAGTCGTTCCGCGACGCCGCGTATGACCGGCTTCTGGCCCAGCATGCCGATTTTGGCGGCGTCGATGCGCACGTCACTGAACAGCGTGTCGATCTGGGCCACGACGAAGCGGGGTGGTACGGGGAAAATACCCGTGACCGCGCGGGTGTTCTGCGCGGTCAGGGCGGCGATGACCGCGGTGCCATACGCGCCCAGCGCGCTCATGGTCTTGATGTCGGCCAATATGCCGGCGCCGCCGGACGGATCCACTCCGGCAATGGTAAGGACATTCGGTATCATAGTTCGGGCAATACAATGGTCTGTCTGAAACCCCAGGCGCGGACCTGGAACGCAATCTGCAAAGGCCGCGTACACAAGGTACATGAGGATAGTCCGTTTTGCCGCAAAATACATCGACGCCTGACGGTACGGCGGGTGGCGCGGCCCGGGGCGACCGGCCGGTCCGCGCGGGGCAGACGCGACGACACGCGTTGGGCGACTTCCTGCGCAGTGCGCGGGCGCGCGTGGCACCTGAAATGGTCGGGCTGCCGCCGGGCGTCCGCCGGCGCACGCCGGGTCTGCGGCGCGAGGAGGTGGCACAGCTTTGCGGCATCAGTGTCACCTGGTATACCTGGATAGAGCAGGGTCGCGGCGTCACGGTGTCGCCGGGTGTTTGGGCGCGGCTGGCGGCGGTATTGCGGCTGGCCAGGGCCGAGCGGCATTATCTATTCGATCTGGCGGAATGCGCCGATCCCGACCATGGTGACGAGAGCCCCGGCCCGCGGCTGCGGGATCTCGCCGACTGTGTCCGCAGGTTCGACGCGCCCGCGTATTTTCTTGATCGATGCTGGAATATGCTGGCGAGCAATCGCGCGTTGCTCGACTTGTTCGGCGGGTGGCCCAAGTGCGACGACCGCCCGAATCTACTGCGCTACATATTCCTCGATCGGGCGGCGCGATCGTTGGTGGTCGACTGGGAGCGGCGTGCGCGGCGGGTCGTTGCCGAATTTCGCGCCGACGCGGGGCCGCACGTCGACGAACCGGAAGTGCGCGAAGTGCTCGACGGATTGCTCGCCGCCAGTCCGTTGTTCGCACGCTGGTGGACGCGCCAGACAGTCGTGGCGCGCGAGGGTGGGGTGCGTGAATTCAATCATCCCGCCCGAGGGCTGCTGACGTATCGGCAGATGACTTTTCGCCTGGCCACCCGCCCCGATTGCAAGCTGGTCGTGCTGGTGCCCGAACGGTGACGCAACCCGGTACGATCGACTGCTGTACACTCGAATCTCGTCAATCTTTCGTACCCAGCATCATGGCGAAAAACTACGAATCCGAACCGACCCAGTTCCTCAAAAAGTACAAGGCGGACCATCCCGGAACCGAAGCGCGGCAACGCGCCGGCCGCGCGCGCTTGTGGGATCGGCAGCTCGACTCCGAACTGCTTGACGGGTTTCGCGCGGCGCGTGTGGCGATGTCGCCCTACGTCTATTACGACATGAAATGACGGGCGAGGCCTCGGGAGTCGTTTACAGTGTCTGCGTTGCCGCCCGATAGCGGTCTGGCCGGGCACGCGCCGCCAGATGGCGCCGCGCCCGGCACCGGCGGCGAAGTGTTTGCGCGCCTCTACGGCGCGCCTCTGTTTGCCATTCCGCAGGATCTTTATATTCCGCCCGATGCGCTCGAGGTGTTCCTCGACGCGTTCGAAGGGCCACTCGACCTGCTGTTGTACTTGATCCGCAAACAGAACTTCAACGTCCTGGACATTCCCATGGCCGAGGTGACGCGCCAGTACCTGGCTTATGTCGAGCAGATACGCCGCCGCAATCTCGAGCTGGCCGGCGACTATCTGCTCATGGCGGCGCTGCTGATCGATATCAAATCGCGTATGTTGCTGCCGGTCACTCGATCCAACGCGGACGAAGAGGTGGGCGACCCTCGCGCCGAATTGGCGCGCCGCCTGCTGGAATACGAAAAAATGAAGCTGGCGGCCAGCCGCCTCGATGCCCTGCCCCGCCTCGGGCGCGACTTCCAGCGCCCGTGCGCCGCCATGGATTTGTGTGTCGAGCCGCTGTTGCCCGAAGTCAGCCCCGACGACCTCAGGCGGGCGTGGCGTGACGTCGTGAAACGCGCCAGCCTCAATGCCAATCACCGAATCGTGCGCGAGCAGCTTTCCGTGCGTGATCACATGAGCCGTATCTTGCGCCGTTTGAGCAGCGTCCGGTTCATGACGTTTACCGAACTGTTTACGGATGGCGTGCGCGCGGGCGATCCAGTCGCGGTGGTGGTGGTCCATTTTCTGGCTTTGCTGGAGTTGGCCCGGGAATCGCTGCTCGAGGTCACGCAAGCGGAACCTTACGCGCCGATCTATATTCGACTGTCCTATATTCCCAGCGCTTGACTCGCGCAGTGGGAAGGGTGAACCGGAGGAGTCTTTGAAAGTTGTCCATACCGTCAGAGAATTGCGCGATCAGCTGCGTGGGCAGCAGCGTGTGGCGTTCGTTCCCACCATGGGAAATTTGCACGCCGCGCATTTGTCTTTGATGAAACTGGCGCGCCAACATGGTGATCCGGTGGTTGCCAGCATCTTCGTCAATCGGCTGCAGTTCGGCCCCAACGAGGATTTCGATCGCTATCCGCGAACGCTGGCGGCCGATATCGCCAAGCTCGAGCGTGAACGTGACGTCTACGTGCTGTTCGCGCCCGATGAGCACGAGATGTACCCCGAGCCGCAGAGCTACAAGGTGCAGCCGCCAGACGATCTCGGCAGCATTCTGGAAGGGGAGTTCCGACCTGGCTTCTTCACTGGCGTGTGCACCGTGGTTGCAAAATTGTTCGCTTGCGTGCAGCCGCGCGTGGCTGTCTTCGGTAAGAAGGATTACCAGCAGTTGATGGTCGTGCGCAGCATGTGTCGCCAGCTTCAGCTGCCGGTCGAAATCCTTGCCCACGAAACCGTGCGCGACCCCGACGGCCTGGCGCTGTCGTCGCGCAACCGCTTCCTGTCGGTCGTCGAGCGCGCGGAAGCGCCGCGCCTGCATCGCCTGCTGCTGCGGGTGTGCGAGGCGGTACGGGCCGGGGCCGTCGACGGTACCGCCTTGGAGGCACGGGCGCGCGCTGATCTGACTGCCAACGGCTGGGAGGTGGATTACGTGTCGCTACGCCGCCAGCGCGATCTGAATCCGCCAGTGTCCGGGGAGATCGCCGCCGGTGAGCCGTTGGTCGTACTGGCCGCCGCCAAGCTGGGTCACACGCGCCTGATCGACAATCTCGAAGTGTAGCGATCCTCTGATCGGGTTCACCTTGAACGGGGCCTCGCGGGGGGTTGCGAGACCCCGCGAGTTCGCCTGCCGTTGATTCCGTCAATACGATTTCGTCGATACTTGACCAGAACGTGCGCTAATGTGTTGTTTTGAACCACCGGTCTGTAAGAAGTGACAGGCGACACGTGTAATCCAGGGTGACAGAATCTCTCTTACTGATAACCGTGAGATAGGAGACAATCATGCCGCCAGGGGACCTCAACACCATTCATCCCTTTTTCTCGGCATTGACGCCGCGCGAGCGCGACGTCATGGGCTACGTGGTACTTGGCAAGCCCAACAAGATCATTGCGGCGGAACTTGGCGTGTCACAGCGTACCGTCGAGGCACATCGAGCGCGGGTGTTCCAGAAATTGCGGGTCAGGAACGCGGTCGAACTGGCCCGCTGCGTCATGGCAAAATGCCCCCTCGACGGCTGAAGCCATCATTTCTTGCGGCAATTCAGAACGGCTTGCCGCTTCAGCTCATCGATTCCATCGATGTCGGCCTGGCGGGTCAGGCGGTATTCCAGGTTGGGCGCGACACCGTCCAGCGAATCGATGCGCAGCACGTTGTCGTTGACGAATGTCAGGCTGGCTTTAGGCGTTTCATTGTTCAGCTGCAGCAGGATTTTCAGCGGATTGGTGCCGATGACGTGCCAGCATCCTTGCTGCGCCAGCGAGTTTGTCGTCGTGCTGCCCAGAGGCACGCTTCGCGACCGCCATTCGCCCGATGGCGCCAATGTCAGCGTGAAGCGATTGGCGGTGCAGGTGGCGGGCGTGCCCAGACACGGCACGGTTCCAAGAAACGTTTTGGGTTCTCGCAGCGGTCGCGCCATTTCCAATTCGCTGGCTGCCGCGGCGGCTTTGCCGCCTGCCGGTGCCTGACTCGGCTTATTGGCCTGGTCGCCGAATCCCAGCTGAACCTGCGACGGCGCGCGCGCTTCGGCCGGGCCTTGCGCTTGTTTCTGCGCGTCGCTGTACGTCGAGTCGTGCGGGACGTCGTAGTAGCCGGGTGCGTTCAGACGGGCGCATCCCGCCGCGGAGATGACAAGGCAGGCATAAAGGGCCGGCCGGAGGAAGTGGCGCTGGGCAATGAGCATGTTGGGGTTCCGCAATGGTTCCGAGTGTGGGGCGATTTGTTTTTCCCGTATTATCGCCGTGCTGCCGCGGAACGAAAAGTTGGGCCTGCGCCGTATTCTTTGTCAGGCCTCGGCGGTTCGCCGACCTGGCGCGTTGGGGGGTGGCGTGTCGTTCGATTTTATCGGTCCGATTGTCGATCATCCGCCGCGCTGGTGGTTCACCGGCTTGATTCTTGTGGTGGCATTGCTGGCGGGCGCGGGCTGCGTGCGGCTGGCGCTTGGTCATGCCGTCCGG
>SCQX01000194.1 GCA_004298545.1 Candidimonas sp.
TCCCCCATGTTTTCCTCGGGCGTTTCCACCTCCACCGCCATCATCGGCTCCAGCAGAACTGGCCCGGCGGCACGGCAGCCGTCCTTGAACGCCAGCGACCCCGCCATGCGAAACGCATTCTCGTTGGAATCCACTTCGTGGTAAGAACCGAAAAACAAGGTTACCTTGACGTCGACCACGGGGTAGCCCGCCAGTACTCCCGACTGCAACGTTTCCACCACGCCCTTTTCAACGGCAGGTATGAACTCGCGCGGCACCACACCGCCTTTGATCGCGTCGACGAACTGAAAACCGGTTCCCGGCGGCAGCGGTTCGATCTTGAGCACGACATGCCCATACTGGCCGCGCCCGCCCGACTGCTTGATGAACTTGCCTTCACTGGATTCGCAAGTTTTGCGTATCGTTTCGCGGAAGGCAACCTGCGGTTTGCCTACCGTGGCCTCGACGCCGAATTCACGGCGCATGCGCTCGACCAGCACCTCGAGGTGCAGCTCGCCCATGCCCGAAATGATGGTCTGGCCCGATTCCTCGTCGGACGCCACACGAAACGATGGGTCTTCCTGCGCCAGGCGGTTGAGCGCCAGGCTCATTTTTTCCTGATCCGCCTTGGTCTTGGGTTCGACCGCCTGGGAGATGACCGGCTCGGGAAAAACCATGCGCTCCAGCGTGATGACATGCGCCGGGTCACACAGCGTTTCACCCGTGGTGACGTCCCGCAGGCCGACGGCGGCGGCGATGTCGCCCGCCTCGACCTCGGTGATTTCACTGCGATGGTTGGCGTGCATCTGCAATAGCCGCCCCACGCGCTCTTTCCGATCTTTGATTGGGTTGTAGACCGCATCACCCGAACGCATCACGCCGGAATACACGCGGAAAAAAGTCAGGTGACCGACGAACGGATCGGTCATGATCTTGAACGCCAGCGCGGCGAACGGCTCGTCGTCGCTCGCTCGCCGCGTCGTCGGATGGTCGTGCGCGTCGTGCCCGGCAACCGGCGGAATGTCCACCGGCGACGGCAGATAGTCGATCACCGCATCCAGCAAAGCCTGAACGCCCCGGTTCTTGAACGCACTGCCGCACAACATTGGCACGATCTCGCCGGCAATGGTGCGCTGGCGCAAGGCCGCCTTGATTTCATCCTCGGTCAGCGGCACGCCATCCAGATACTTCTGCAGAATTTCATCGTTGGCCTCGGCGGCCTCTTCCAGCATGTGCCCGCGCCATTCCCGCGCGCTATCGAGCAGCTCTGCGGGGATATCCGTGTAATCGAACTTCACGCCCTGGCTGGCGTCATCCCAGCGAATGGCACGCATCTTCACCAGGTCGACCACACCATGGAAATTGTCTTCGACGCCCAGGGGAATCTGCACCGCCACCGGATTGCCCTTGAGGCGCTCGCGAATCTGTTCGCGTGTGCGGAAAAAATCGGCGCCCACGCGGTCCATCTTGTTCACGAACGCGAGGCGCGGTACCTTGTATTTATTCGCCTGACGCCAGACGGTTTCCGACTGCGGCTGCACCCCGCCCACCGCGTCGTACACCATGCAGGCGCCGTCGAGCACCCGCATCGAGCGCTCGACTTCGATGGTGAAATCCACGTGCCCCGGGGTATCGATGATGTTGATGCGATGCGGCGGATAGTTGTGCCCCATGCCCGACCAGAAGCACGTCGTGGCCGCCGACGTGATGGTGATGCCGCGCTCCTGCTCCTGCTCCATCCAGTCCATGGTCGCCATGCCTTCATGCACTTCACCCATTTTGTGGTTGACGCCGGAATAAAACAGGATGCGCTCGGTGGTGGTGGTCTTGCCGGCATCGATATGCGCGCTGATGCCGATGTTGCGGTAGCGTTCGATGGGGGTCTTGCGTGCCACGATACAGTCCTTTGCAAAAGAAATTCGCCGCTCGGCCAAATCCGCGAACCGGCCCGTCGACGAAAGGAATCATTGTATTCCCGATGCGGGCGGGAATCACGGCGCCGCGCCACCCGCCCACCCGTC
>SCQX01000195.1 GCA_004298545.1 Candidimonas sp.
GCGACATGCGTGAGCGAATCCATGGTGCCGCGGCGTCTTAGAAGCCCTCGAGTACGATTTTGCCGCGCGTTCGTCCGCTTTCGATGGCGGCGTGGGCACGCCGCAGATTTTCCGCGGTGATGCGGCCGAAGTGCTCGCCGAACGTCGTGCGCAGCGTGCCGTCGTCGATCAGCGCGGCGATGCGGTCAAGGATTTCGTGCTGGCGGATCATGTCCGGCGTCTCGAAAAGAGACCGCGTGAACATCGATTCCCAGTTGAGCGACACGGCCTTGCGTTTGAGCAGCGTCGCGTCCAGCGCTTGCGGGTCGTCGATCACGCCCAGATGCCCCTGAGGGGCGAGCACGTCGACGATCTGCGGGTAGTGAGCGTCGGTGTGAGTGAGGCTCGCCACGTACTGCGCTTGCGCCACACCGGCCGCGCGCAGCCCTTCGAGCAGCGGCCGGGCATGGTCGATGACGTCGTGCGCACCCCGGTCGCGCACCCATGCGCGGGTTTCCGGTCGGGAGGCGGTGCCGATCACGTGCAGTTTGGTGAGGCGCCGCGCAAGCTGCGTAAGCATCGAACCCACGCCGCCGGCGGCACCGATGATCAGCAGCGCGCTGCCTTCGCCACCGCCGTGCGGAACGCCGAGGCGGTCGAACAGCAATTCCCAGGCGGTGAGGGATGTGAGCGGCAGGGCAGCGGCGTGGCTATCGTCGAGCGACGTGGGCTTGCGACCGGCGATGCGCTCGTCGACCACGCCATATTCCGCATAGGCACCGGGCCGGGCTATCGAGCCCGCGTAGAAGACCTCGTCGCCCGGCTTGAACAGCGAGACGCCCAAGCCCACCGCTTCGACGCGGCCGACAGCGTCCCAACCGAGTATGCGCGGCTTGTCCGTGGGCGCCCGCTTGCGCACCTTCGTGTCGACGGGGTTGACGGCGATGGCGCGGATTTTCACGAGCAGATCGCGTGGCCCCGGTTGCGGCGTGGGGACCTGCGTCTCGAAGAGTGATTGCGGGTCTTCGGGCGGGAGACCGTGTTGTGTGTAGACAATGGCTTTCATTGCGTGTCGACCTGAATTGAGAGGAACCTGAATTGGGCGGATGAGGTGAGCCGAGGCGACCCGTGTTGAACGAGCCGGGATCGGTATCGGTATCGTACCCTCGCTGTTGCCTCGCACGTGTCGGGGCGTGTTCGGACATCGTACCTTCACCCTATCGGCGCGTTGTCGCAACGGTGCGCAGGCGGGCTGGCGGCGATGTTTGGCGCCACCCTCTTCACACCCCTTCCGGGGCTTGATATTCTTTCATTTGCCCGCATCTTGAAGTCAAGATGCGGGATATGGTTCTCGCACCGGGTGGTGCGGCGGCCGTCGCGTAGGCGCCGCGCTTCCCGGTAGGAAACTTTAAATAGAGAGGTTGAAAATGGCGAACAATCTGACAAGATTCAATCCCTTCGGGGAATTGTCGAATCTGGATGCGTTTGGCGATTTCGAAGATTTCTTCCGGCGGTTCCCGCTACGCGGCTCGCTCGCCGAGCCGGCGGCGGCGCCGCGGCTGAATCTGGAAGTCAGCGAAACCGACAAGGCGTATACCGTCAAGGCGGAAGCCCCAGGAGCCAGGAAGGACGATGTCAAAGTAACGGTCGACGGCAATGTCGTGTCGATTCGTATCGAAACCAAGCGCGACAGCGAGCAGAAGCAGGGCGAAACCGTTCTGCGCAGTGAGCGATACTATGGCGTGCAGACACGCCGCTTCAGTCTGGCGCACGATATCGACGATGCCAGCGCAACTGCTCAGTATCGGGACGGCGTGCTGGAACTCACATTGCCGAAGAGGTCGGGCGGCGGTGGTGCCAAGGTGCTGGAAATCGCGTGACGACAGGCGGCGTCAGTCCGTCTCTAAGCCCTTCGTAAGGAAGGGCGCGCTACGCTATGCACTACACTGGGAAGCATCACGATCGCGACGCCGGCATCCGTGCCGGCGCCGCGCGGCCCTTTCCGCTGGCGCACTGCACAGGCGCGTGGCGGAAGTGTCGGGCTCCATGTCTCTGCGTTGCGCGGCTGTGATTTCATTGCCTGTGGGGGGCGTGGCGGTTTTCGTGCCCCTCGTCCGATGTGCAAAGATAGGAGTCCGCAATGAAACCATCACGTAGAACCTTCCTGATCGCCAGTCTGGGCGCGGCGTCCTCGCTTGCCCTGACGCGGCAGGCGGCGGCTGCACCCGAGAAAGTCAGCGAAAGCGACCCGCAGGCAAAGTCCCTGGGCTATCACCTGGACGCAACCAAGATCGACAAGGCCAAGGAGCCGAAGTACGTTGCCGGCGAGCAATGTTCGAACTGTCAATTCTTTGAAGGCAAGCCCGGCGAACAGTACGGGGCCTGTCAGGTCTTCGGTGGCAAACTTGTCCACCGCGATGGCTGGTGCAGCGCGTACGTCAAGAAGGCGTAGCGCCGCTATCGGCGATCCATGGCGTTCGCCACGTCGGTGCGCAGCCAGCCGGTCAGGCTCCAGCGCGGGCGCGCCGCAGGCTGGACGTCATGGGCTATTCGGTTGCTGAGGAACACGGCCATGCGCCCTTGGGTCGGCAGGACCGACATGGCGGGTAGCGGGGCGGTTTCAGTCGCGTACAAACGCAGTTCGCCTCCCGCGTCGGCGGGCCAGGCGGGGTTCAGATAGAACGTGATCGACACCTTCCGCGCGTCGCTGTCTCTGAACTGATCCACGTGGCGAATGTAGCCCGTGCCCGCCGGATAGCGGGCAAAATGAAACTCCGCGCTATTTAAGCCAAGAAAGAACGTCTGGTTCAGGGCGGCTTTCAATTCGTCGATCCACCGCAGGAATTCGTGGCCGGCGGGGCCGGTTGATTCAGGCTCCAGCCAGAAAATGGCATCGCCGCGCAGGGTGCGTTGCCGCGTTCGGTGGCTGCCGCGCCCGACCTGCGCGGGGCGGAATCGACCTGCGCGCCAAAGCACCTGGCCTTCGTCGTACAGGCGCGGCGCGAGGCCCACGGGCGCCAGATCGTCGCAAACCGCCCATCCCCGAGACTCCAGCGCCTGGTACAACGGTTCGTAAGTGGTCATGGTCGCCGATTGCGGCGGGTAGAATGTTGCTGAGGCGGGAACAGGGTGGCACGCGATGGCGACGCGTATTGCTTGCAATTTTAACGATGAAATGAAGCGCTCGTACGTTTTGCACGTTTTGAAATACCCGGGTTGCGTATGCCGCTGCGTGGCGCGGCTGGCGTCCTGCGGCGCGTCATGACCTGGGCAGCGGGTCGTCGTGAAGAGTCGTCCATCCCGGATTTGTCGGACATGCGGCCCGACGACTGGGTGGAACACTGGTTGCCTCGATCATGGGGGCCGTACGCGCGTTTGTGCCGGCTGGATCGGCCGGTGGGTACCTGGCTGACGCTGTTGCCGTGTCTGGCGGCCGTCGTGCAGGCGGCCGCTGGCTGGCCGAGCGAGTTCCGGTTGGTCATCTTCTCGCTGGGTGCGCTGCTGATGCGCGGTGTGGGTTGCACGATCAACGATATCTGGGACAGGAATTTCGATTCGAAGGTGGAACGCACGCGTTTCCGCCCGCTCACCAGTGGCCAGATCACGCTTGCCGGCGCGGTGCTGTTCCTGCTGGCCCAGCTTGCCGTATGCGCGCTGCTGCTTCCCGCCGTGAACGCGTACACCCGCTGGATGGCGGTTGCGCTGGTACCGATCGTCATCATCTACCCGTTGTGCAAACGGTTCACGTACTGGCCGCAGATCGTGCTTGGCGTCGGTTTCAACTGGGGCATGCTGATGGCATGGTCCGATACGCGCGGTGAAATCCCGCTTGCGGCCATCGTCATGTGGCTCGGCGCGGTGCTTTGGCAGGTGGGCTACGATTCGATCTATGCCTACGTGGACATGCGCGACGACAGAATGCTCGGGCTGCGCTCGACGGCCATGCGGTTCGCCAGCGATGGCAAGCGGTGGATCGGCGGCTTCTATGCGGCAACGATCGTGCTGTGGCTGTTTGCCGGCGCCATGCTGGGCATGGGGTGGGGCTATTACACGGTGCTCGCAGCCATTGCCGCCCACTTCGTGTGGCAGCTGCGCATTTTCAGTATCGAGCGGCCCGATTTTGCTTTCATGTTGTTTCACGCCAATATATGGGTTGGCGTGTTGCTGGTCGCGGCGACACTGGCCGGCACGCTGCTGTAAGTCGAACCAGAAGACTAGGGAGACAAGATCATGGCGGACACGGACTCCGAACGCGCGGACATCGAGGCCGACTACGTCGTCGTGGGAGCCGGGTCGGCCGGCTGCCTGCTGGCGAACCGGCTGTCGGCCGATCCAGCGCGCAAAGTGTTGCTGCTCGAGGCCGGTGGGCGCGACGACTGGCGCTGGATCCACATACCGGTCGGCTATTTGTATTGCATCGGCAACCCGCGTACCGACTGGTGCTACCGCACGCGTCCCGATCCCGGCATCAACAATCGCGCCCTGGGCTATCCGCGTGGCCGCGTGCTGGGTGGAAGTTCGTCGATCAACGGCATGATCTACATGCGTGGCCAGGCCGCCGACTACGATGGCTGGGCGGCCATGGGCAACGCGGGCTGGTCGTGGCGCGACGTTTTTCCGGTATTCAGGCAGGTGGAGGATTACTACGCGGGCGCCAGCGAGTTTCACGGCGCCTCCGGTGCCTGGCGAGTGGAACGGCAGCGCCTGTCCTGGCCGATTCTTGACGCGTTTCGCGAAGCCGCCGCGCAGGCCGGGATTCCCAAGCTCGACGATTTCAATCGTGGTGATAACGAGGGTTGCGGTTACTTTGAAGTGAACCAGCGCCGCGGTGTGCGTTGGACGGCGGCCGACGCGTTTCTGCATCCCGTGTCGAACCGCTCGAACCTTACCGTGCTGACCGATGCCCCGGTGGAAAACATCATTTTTTCCGGGCGTCGCGCGACGGGCGTCCGCTTCCTTCGCGGTGGGCAGCCGCAAGTCGCCAGTGCGCGCGCCGAGGTCATTCTGGCGGCCGGTTCCATCGGTTCGGCGCAGCTGTTGCAATTGTCGGGCGTCGGTCACGGGCCCCTGCTCCAGTCCCTGGGTATTGCCGTCGTGCACGACCTTCCCGGTGTGGGCGAGAATTTGCAGGACCATCTGCAGTTGCGCATGATCTACCGGGTGCGCGGCGCCAAAACGCTCAACACCATTGCCAACTCGTACTGGGGCAAGGCGGTGATGGGGCTTCAGTACCTGTTCCAGAAACGCGGCCCGCTGACGATGTCGCCATCCCAGCTGGGCGCATTTGCGCGTTCCGATGCGGGAAAGTCGCGCGCCAATCTCGAATACCACGTGCAGCCGCTGTCGCTGGACAAGTTCGGCGATCCGCTGCACGATTTTCCCGCGTTCACGGCATCGGTCTGCAATATACAGCCCACGAGCCGTGGCCATGTGCACGTCACGTCGTCGAATCCGCGCGAGGCGCCCGCCATTTTGTGCAACTACCTTTCAACGGACGATGATCGCCGGGTGGCGGCCGACAGCATTCGCCTGACGCGCCGCATCGTGGCGCAGCAGGCGCTGGCCCGTTTCCATCCGCAAGAGTACAAGCCGGGGCTCGACATTGAAAGCGACGCCGATTTGGTCAAGGCGGCCGGCGACATCGGAACGACCATCTTTCATCCGGTGGGAACGTGCAAGATGGGTGGCGATCCCATGGCCGTCGTCGACTCCACACTGCGTGTGCATGGCGTCGAGCGTCTTCGCGTCATCGACGCTTCCATCATGCCGACGATCACGTCGGGCAATACGAATTCCCCGACGATCATGATTGCCGAGCAGGGTGCCCGCTTCGTTCTCGGCAAATAGGCAGGACAGTCCGTTTTTTTTCTGAAAGGCAAGGTGGACGCATGCCCAATGCGCTGGAGTTGGCCGCGACGGTATTGTTCGTCGTGGCGGTCATCCACACGTTTTCCGTATCCGCATTCGCGCGGCTGGCGCTGCGTGCCGGGCGCCATGCCGGCCTCTGGCGCCTGCTTTCGGAAGTGGAGACGGTGTTTGGCGTCTGGGCATTCGTCTTGCTCGCGGTCATGGCGCTTGCCGGCGGCGTTGGCCAGGCAATACGCTACTTCGATACGCGCAACTTCACAGAGCCTGCATTCGTTTTCGCGATCATGGTGGTTGCGGCCAGCCGCCCCATCATTGAACTGGTCGGGCTCATCATGCGGTTCATTGCCCGCCTCATTCCGGTTCGCGACGAACTGGCGACATTCTTCGTGATATTGTCGTTCGTACCGCTCTCGGGGTCGTTCATCACAGAACCCGCGGCGATGACGCTTGCCGCGTTGTTGCTGCGCGATGCTTATTTCAGGCATTCGACCCATACGACTTTCAAATATCTCACGCTGGGTGTGCTGTTCGTCAATGTTTCCATAGGGGGTGTGCTCACGTCGTTCGCGGCGCCACCTGTGTTGATGGTTGCCCACACGTTCGGCTGGGATGCGGTTTACATGGCAACGCATTTCGGCTGGCGCGCGGCGCTGGCCACGGCGGTCAACGCCGCGGCGCTTACCTTGATCTGCCGCCGCCATCTGCTTGCCGCGGAGGGCTGGGGCGGTCGCCGCGGCTGCGCCGCCAATGGCACGAACGCGGCCATCATCGTCGAAACCGCGGGTGGCGCCGATGGCGCGACCGCCCCAGCCCTCCGCGGCAAGCAGATGGCGGCGGCAGATCAAGGTAAGCGCCGCGGCGTTGACC
>SCQX01000196.1 GCA_004298545.1 Candidimonas sp.
GGCGCCGTTGGCCGGATTTCGGATGTGGAATCTGTCATAGCAGCGATTGTAAACGTATGGCCTGGAACACTGAATCGTCATCGAGCGCGCACAATCGAATGAAAGCGGGGCTTTTCGCGAGCGCCGGGAAGCACGACTGCAGATGCCCTGCGATGCGCGGATGAATTGTGACAAATCGAACGCTTTCCCACAACTGGCGCAGCGACGCGGCATGGCGTTCGATATTCGCACGGAGGGCTTCCACCCCCTCGGTGCTCGTAACCAGACACACGGCGCGCGCCGCCACGGCCAGCCGGGCGGCCAGATCACCCGCCTGCGCCACGGTCCAGCAGACCGCCTCCCGACGGTATGCCGCATGGCGCGACACGGCCATGCCCGCCGCCTCGAACCGTTCGGCGAGCCACTCTCTGCCCGTCTCGCCACGTACGATCAACACCCGCCTGATGGCCGACAACCTGGGTTCGAGCAGCGTCCACAGCGCTTCCGAATCGTGCGTGGGTGATTCCGGCGCGGGATGGACAATGCATCGGGGAGGAACGAATCCGGCGTCGACCAGTGCTCGCGCGCTTGCCGGCCCCACGGTGCATGCCAGCGTTTCCGCCGGCCACGACGGCTGCCATCCAGCGGCGCGCAGCTGCCCGAAGTAAAAGCGGGCGGCGGCGCCACTGACGAACACGATCAGATCATAATCGGCAGGCTCGGGCGGGCGCGACGCACCGGGTAGAAGCGCCAGTACCGGCAACACGGCAGCCTCCACGCCCGCCCGGCGCAGTTGCCGCGCCAGTGGTTCATTGCCGTTGCCCGGCCGTGTCAAGATCGCCAATACGCCGACCGCGGGCGCATCGGCCTCAGACGACTCGATTGGAAGGTTCCTGGCCGACGGCCGGGATGCTCGACAGGATGTCACGAGCGCCTTTTCCCAAAAGTTCAGTGGCTGCCAATTCGCCAAGGTGTTCCGCCTCGGCAACCGGACCCGAGGCGCGGGCGCGTATCACCTGCGAACCGTCCGGCCGCGCCACCAGCGCGCGCACCGTGAGGTTGCCATCCAGTACCTCGGCAAGCGCCGCCAGCGGCACCTGACACGAGCCGCCCAGCATGCGCGATACGGCGCGCTCGGCCAGCGCGCAGGCTGTGGTGGCGGCGGACGCCAGCGGCGCCAGCCACTGGGCCAGGTCGCGGCGCCGCGCCAGCGCTTCTATGGCGATGGCACCCTGCCCGGCGGCGGGCAGGCTGTCGTCGGCCGACAAATAAGCGCGTATGCGCTGCGCCAAGCCAAGCCGCTTGAGTCCGGCGGCCGCCAGCACGATTGCCGCATAATCGCCGCGGTCGAGTTTCGCGAGCCGCGTTCCGACGTTGCCGCGCAAAGGCTCGACGCGCAGCGCCGGATAGCGCGCCCGAATCTGCGCTTCACGCCGCAGGCTCGAAGTGCCCACCACCGCGCCCGCGGGCAGTTCGGCAAGCGAGCCCACGGCGTTCGACACGAGGGCATCGCGAAAATCCTCGCGTGCAAGAATTGCCGGCAACGTAAACGGGGGCTGCATGTCGACCGGAACGTCTTTCAGCGAATGCGCCGCCAAGTCGGCCCGGCCATCGAGCAGCGCGATTTCGAGTTCCTTGATGAATAGGCCCTTGCCGCCGATTTTCGACAAGGAGCGGTCGAGAATCTGGTCGCCGCGTGTCGTGAGTGTCAGCAGTTCCACGTCGCACGACGGATAGAGCGCGGCGAGCAGGCCGCGGACATGTTCGGCCTGCCACAACGCCAGCTGGCTCGCGCGCGTCGCGATGACCAGTTTTGCGGGAGTCGGAGCCGTCATCGCGCCAGCCTGTCGAGAACGATGGCGGCAACGATACCGATGACAGCCAGAATGAACAGCCCCTGCAGCAGCGACAAGCCCGCCTTTTCTTTGTCGGACGACTTGAACAGGCCCATGTGTTCCACCCTCGACGACAGCCCTACGGCCAATGGCGAACCGACCGGCCGCCGCCACGATGACGGCGCCGATCGAATCCATTGGGATTTTAACCGCTGTCGCGGGCGTGCCCTCAGAGAACCGACTTCAGCAGCTTGCCCATCTCGGACGGATTGCGCGTGGTACGGATCCCGCAGGCCTCCATGATCTCGATCTTGGCGTTGGCGGTATCCGCGCCACCCGAGATCAGGGCACCGGCATGACCCATGCGCTTTCCCGGAGGCGCCGTCACGCCCGCGATGAAGCCGACGACCGGCTTGTTCATGTTGTCTTTCGCCCACCGCGCCGCATTGACCTCGTCCGGCCCACCGATTTCACCAATCATGATGACGGCATCCGTATCCGGATCGTCGTTGAACATCTTGAGGATATCGATATGCTTGAGGCCGTTGATGGGATCGCCGCCAATGCCGACCGCGCTGGATTGCCCCAGCCCGAGTTCGGTTACCTGCGCAACGGCCTCGTAAGTCAACGTGCCCGAGCGGCTGACGACGCCGATGCGCCCCTTGCGGTGAATGTGTCCCGGCATGATGCCGATCTTGACTTCGTCGGGCGTGATGAGGCCCGGGCAGTTGGGCCCCAGCAGCAGCGTCTTTTTGTTCTGGTCGCGCATGCGGTTGCGCACTTCCAGCATGTCGCGCACGGGAATGCCTTCCGTGATGCAGATGACCAGGTCCAGATCGGCGTCGACCGCCTCCCAGATCGCCCCCGCTGCGCCTGCCGGCGGAACATAGATGACCGACACCGTGGCGCCCGTGCGCTCCTTGGCTTCCTTGACCGACGCGTAGATAGGGATACCCTCGAAATTCTCGCCGGCCTTCTTTGGGTGAACGCCGGCGACGAACGCGGCCTTGCCATTGGCGTAATCGCGCGATGTGCGCGTATGGTATTGGCCGGTCTTGCCCGTGATGCCCTGTGTAATGACTTTTGTGTCTTTGTTGATCAGAATCGACATGTGAAAATCCTTGACAATATTCTTATTTCACGGCCGCGACTACGCGAGTGGCCGCCTCGGCCATGGTGTCGGCGCTGATGATGGGCAGACCCGATCCGGCCAGCATTTTCTTGCCCAGTGCCTCGTTCGTTCCCTTCATGCGCACTACCAGCGGCACACTGAGATTGACGGCCTTGCACGCGGCAATCACGCCCTCGGCGATGATGTCACAGCGCATGATGCCGCCGAAGATATTGACCAGAATCGCTTTGACGCCCTTGTTCTCGAGCATGATCTCGAACGCCTCGGTAACCTTCTCGGCGGTGGCGCCTCCCCCCACGTCCAGGAAATTGGCCGGCTCGCCGCCAAACAGCTTGATGGTGTCCATGGTGGCCATGGCGAGGCCGGCGCCGTTGACCAGGCAGGCGATATTGCCATTGAGCTGAATGTAGGACAGCCCGAATTTGCTCGCCCGGACCTCGGCCGGATCTTCTTCCGTCAAGTCGCGATACGCGACAATGTCGGGATGGCGGAACAGCGCGTTATCGTCGAAATTGAATTTGGCATCGAGCGCCACGATGTCGCCCGAGCCGGTGAGAATGAGCGGGTTGATTTCCGACAGCGAGGCGTCGGTCTCCCAATAGGTCTTGTAGAGGTTCTGGAACTCTCGCGCCGCCTTGTCCACCGACGCATCCGGCACCCCGATCCCGCGGGCCAGATTCCTTGCCTGCTTGTCGGTCAGGCCGTGGGCCGGGTTGACGAATTCCTTGAGAATCTTCTCGGGCGAGCGCGCCGCCACTTCCTCGATCTCCATGCCGCCTTCGCTGGAAGCCATCACGCACACGCGCTGCGAGGCGCGGTCGGTGACGATCCCCGCGTAATATTCTTTCTTGATGTCCGCGCCTTCTTCAATGAGGAGGCGGCGCACTTTCTGACCCGCCGGGCCGGTTTGATGCGTTACCAGCTGCATGCCAAGAATTTCGGAGGCCAGCTTGCGCACCTCGTCGAGCGAACGCGCCAACTTGACGCCGCCTCCTTTACCGCGGCCGCCGGCGTGGATCTGCGCCTTGACGACCCACACCGGACCACCCAGTTTTTTTGCGACGGCGACCGCGTCGTCGACCGACAATGCCGGAAACCCGCGCGGGACCGTGACGCCGAATTGCCTCAGCAGTTCCTTGCCTTGATATTCATGAATTTTCATTGATTGCCTGCGAGAAGAAAATGGAAAAACAGGGGTTTGGGCTTTGCGGCCCTGCTCGTCAGGAACCGCCGGCAGGCTATTCGCGCCCGACCTGCCGCTGAGGGATATACCACTGCGGGTAAAACGCTTTCACGACCGGCCCGTCGACACGCAGCGCGTGACAACCGTCGAGGTGAAACGGACGCTTCACGCCCGGCCCAGGCGACTGCGCCGCCTGCTCGCGACGCCGGCTGGCCATGGACTGGACCGCCACCGTGGGCAACAGGTAGGCAAGCTCGCTCATATGTGTGCAGCCAGCGATGCGACCGAACCGTTCCTTGACCGCCGCGCGAAACCCGTGCAGCAGATTCATGCCCACCAAGTTGCCGTAATCGGGCGCGATGGCGCTGCAATACTGACCATAGGGTGCCGCGTCGTATGCGGCGACCGCCGCCTTGATGGAAAATTCGCTATCGATGGTGACACGCAGGTACATATGGTGCACCGGATCCCCCGCTCGCAGGACCGACCCATTGGAACGCGGGAAATCGTAAGCTTTGGTGTCAATGAGCTCGGCGTCGAGATCCCACAAGCCGTCGTCTCGCGCATAAGCCTGTACGCGAACGGAACGCGTATGCAAAGGTTCGCGAGCAACATCGGGCGGCGGCAACGGCATGTCCGGGCAAATGAAACGAGTGAAGTGAACGAAACCAATGGAATCAGGCAGGTATCAGATAATAAATCTGAAAGCTATCTGAAAGCTGAAGCCTTCGAAGTATAACGCATACGTGTACGTGCAACCGTAAACCATAAGGTATGCGAAATATTCACAACAGGGCTCACGGCCGGCGGGAGCAACGCAGGGAAGGCCTCCCGCCGGCGCGCGCGGCGGGAGGCCTTTCAGGATCGTGCCTCTGGCCGTGACGGGGGTGCGCAGTCAGGCGGCCTGGCGCAAGACTTTGGCGGCGTCCACCATGGCGACCAGCGCCGCTTCGGTTTCGGGCCAGGCCCGCGTCTTCAACCCGCAATCGGGATTGACCCAGAGATGTTCCGCCGGCAGCCGCCCCGCCGCCTTGCGCATCAGGCCGACCATCCAGTCCACACTGGGCACATTGGGCGAATGGATGTCGTACACGCCCGGCCCGATGTCGTTGGGATAGCGGAAATCCTCGAACGCGCCCAGCAGCTCCATGTTGGAGCGCGACGTCTCGATGGTGATGACATCGGCATCCAGAGCGGCGATCGCCTCGATGATGTCGTTGAATTCCGAATAGCACATGTGAGTGTGAATCTGCGTCTCGTCGCGCACACCGGAAGTCGTCAGATGGAAGCAGTCGACCGCCCAGGCCAGATAGGCGGCCCAATCGCCGCGGCGCAGCGGCAGCCCTTCGCGGAACGCCGGTTCGTCGATCTGAATGACGCGGATGCCGGCCGCCTCGAGGTCGACCACCTCGTCGCGCAGCGCCAGCGCCAGCTGCTCGCAGGTGGTCTGGCGCGGCTGATCGTCGCGCACGAACGACCACTGGAGAATGGTCACGGGCCCCGTGAGCATGCCCTTGACCGGCTTGTCGGTCAGCGATTGTGCGTACGCCGTCCAGGCGACGGTCATGGGCACCGGGCGCGATACGTCACCGAAGATGATGGGCGGCTTGACGCAGCGCGAGCCGTAACTCTGCACCCAGCCATTCGCGGTGAATGCAAAGCCCGCGAGCAGTTCGCCAAAGTACTCCACCATGTCGTTGCGCTCGGGTTCGCCATGCACCAGAACGTCGAGCCCGATTTTTTCCTGGAAGCGGATGACGCGCTCGATTTCCGCCCGTATGGCTTTCTCGTAAGCCGCATCGGTCAGGACGCCCGCCTTCCAGTCGTGCCGCAAGGCCCGAATCTCGGTGGTTTGAGGAAATGACCCAATGGTCGTGGTGGGGTAGGCCGGCAGACCCAATACCTTGTGCTGCAATTCAATGCGCCGGCCAAACGGCGAGCGCCGGCGACTTAATTCAGCCGCTTTCCGCATGCGGTTGCGCACCGCCACGTCGTGCGTGCGCGCGGAGGCATGGCGCGCGGCCACCGCGGCGCGCTGCGCTTCCAGACTGGCCCGTGTCGCGGCATCGACAGGTCCGTCAAGCGCCGCGCCCAGCCAAGTCAGCTCATCAATTTTCTGAGTGGCGAACGACAACCAGCTTCTGAGTTCCGCATCGAGTTCGGTTTCGCCCTCGAGTGTGACCGGCACATGCAGCAACGAACACGACGGCGCAAGCCACAGGCGATCGCCCAGCCGCGCTTTGACCGGTGCCAGCAGTTCGCGGGCGTGATCCAGATCCGCGCGCCAGACGTTGCGCCCATCGACGATGCCCGCCGACAGCACCTGGTTCGGCCGCAGGG
>SCQX01000021.1 GCA_004298545.1 Candidimonas sp.
AGAAGGCCGCCCCGCTCACTGTCTACACGCTGGGCTCGGGCGCCACGCCAAAAGCGTTCGCGAGTTTCTGAGTAAAGGTGGGGAAGCATGGAGAATCCAGGCTCTCCCTTACATTCAGAAGACATGTTTTTTTTGGAGAATTTTCGATGAAAACCAGAACGATTCTGCTCACCTCATTCACCGCGCTCGCGATGAGCATTGGGGCGTCGGGCCTCGCGGCGACAGCCGCTGACGGCCAGGCTGACAATTCCGCGAATGCCGGCATGATGCGGCAAGGCGCGGCTTCGGGCCCCGGCGCCGCGATGATGCGGGGCGGCGCATCAGGCGGCGGTATGACCAGTGGCGGTATGGCCGGTGGCGGCATGATGGGCATGGGCGGCGAAGCCGGACACGGGGGCATGGGCATGATGAACATGATGGGCATGATGAGAGGCGGCATGGGAGGGCACGGCATGATGAATTTCAGCAAGGGCCTGGATCGCGCCGACGCCATGAGGATGCGTGGCGAGATGATGCGCGCGATTGGCAACATCCTCATCAAGTACGCCGACAAGGTTCACGAACCCGCGAAGAAGCAATAGGCCACGCTCGCACTGGCGGCCGTGTTCCGGAGCCCCGAGTCCGGCGGTACGAGTTGACACCTCTTGACTTTAGAGGGTGCTCCAAGGTTCAGAATGAAAACCTCGAGGCGCGGCCCAAGCGTGATCCACGCAACGGCCAGGTCGAATCGGAACGGCGTGGGGGCCGAGGTGTCGTCATGAGTACTGCAACATCCGTCGAATCCGCTGCGTGCTATTGGAGCGAAGAACCCGCGCGCGAATCGGGGCTACGGCGCGTACGCGCGCACATCGGCGGACTGCACTGTTCGTTGTGTACGGGCACCATCGAAAAAGCGCTGGGGCGGCAAGCCGGGGTGCACAAGGTTTCGGTCAGCCTGACGCACGAACAGGCGTTGGTCGAGTTCGACCCGACGGTGGTCAAAGCGGCGCAGTTGATGGGCACGCTCACCGAAATTGGCTACACGATCTCGGATCCGCGCAAGGTCGAACCATTCGAGCAACAGGAGCGCGCGTTGATGCGCGAGCGCAATCGATTTCTGATTGCTCTGGGCGCGAGCCTCACGGCCATCGGCTTGATCGCCAATCCGGCCAGCGGCTGGGCGCTGGGATTGTCCGGCCTCGTGTTTTTCGGCCTGATTGCCTTCTCGATCGCGGTGCTCAGACATCGCGGCGCGCTTCAGGCGACCATGGGTGCGTTTGCGCTGACGCTACCCGGGCTGGTGCTGTTCTTCCTGCGGCTCGATGGCGTATTGGAAGGCGTCGTTCCATGGTTGACCGGAACCCTGGCACTGGCACTCGCCTTTGGCCTGGGCGCGCATATTCTGCGCATGGCGTTTCAGGCCCTGCGACGGGGCATTTTCAATCAACACGTCCTGGTGGAGATGGGGGCATTCGCCGGCTTGGCCGGCGGTGCCGTTGGTTTGGCAACCCACCCGCCCGACTACCCCACCGCGCCGTTCTTCGCGGTGACGGCGCTGGTGCTGACCTATCACATCTTTTCCGAGTGGCTGTCGCTGATCGTCAAGACGCGTGGCTCCCAGGCGGTCAAACAATTGCTCGACTTGCAGCCCGATACCGCGCGCGTCGCGCGCGCTGGGCGCGAAGAAGACATACGCATCGAGGACGTGCGCCTGAATGATCGGGTGCGCATCCGTCCCGGCGAGCGGATTCCAGTGGACGGCGAAATCGTCGAAGGACGTTCGACAGTTGACGAGTCACTGATCACTGGTGAACCGCTACCGGTCAACAAAGACGTCGGCAGCCGCGTGGCCGGGGGCGCGATCAACGGTTCCGGGACGTTGCTGGTGCGGGTGACGGCGATCGGCGAAGAAAGCTTCCTGCGGCAAGTCATTCGCAGCGTCGAGGATGCACGGGCGCTGAAACCCGGCCTGCTGCACATTGTCGATCGCGTGCTGCGTGTCTATACCCCAACGGTGCTCGCCATCTCGATGCTTGCGCTGATTGCTTGGCTGGTCGGGCCGATCCTGCTCGGCCATCCGCTGGACATCCAGCGTGCAGTGTTCGCGGGACTCTCGGTGCTGGTGATGGGTTATCCGTGCGCCGTCGGCATCTCGGCCCCGCTGTCGATCGTCCGGGGTTCGGCGGATGCCGCCGAGCATGGCATCCTGATGCGCACCGGCGAGGCGTTCGAGGGGTTGCGACAGGTCAGGACGGTCGTGTTCGACAAGACCGGCACGCTGACCGAAGGCAAACCGAAAGTGCATGAAATCGAGCCGCACGGCATCGACAAAAATGTGTTGCTGGGCGTCGCGGCGGCGGTCGAAGCGGCCTCCGAGCATCCGCTCGCGCAAGCCGTGGTGCAAGCGGCCTTTGATGCGAAGCTGGATGTCCCGGCGGTCACCGGCTTTGAAGCGATCAGCGGCAAAGGCGTCGTTGCGCGATTGGAGAACCGGGAGGTGCTGGCAGGCAGTCCCGCGTTCCTTGCCGAGCGCGGCATCGACCTGACACCTCTCGCGGATACGGTAACCCGCGTCGAAACCGCCGGCCGGACCGTGATTGCCGTCGGTCGTGACGGCCAGTTGTGCGGTGTGCTTGCATTCGGCGATACCCTGCGTGGGGATGCCGTGGAGGCAGTGCGGCGGTTACGGGCCGCGAGTGTCCGGGTGGCGCTTCTGACCGGCGACAACGAGCGTGCGGCAAGGTGCGTGGCGCAGCAGGTCGGTATCGATGAAGTGTATGCAGGTGTATTGCCCGAAAACAAAGCAGAGACCATTCGCCAGCTCCAGTCGCGGGCCCGCGTCGCGATGGTCGGCGATGGCATCAACGATGCGCCGGCGCTGATGCAGGCCGACGTTGGCATCGCCATGGGCAGTGGTACCGACATCGCCATCGACGCCGCCGATGTCATCATTCTGAATACCCGCCTCACCGGCATTCTCGACGCCTACGCCATCAGCCGCCACAGCTATCGCAAGATGGTGCAAAACATCAGCTTGGCGTTTTTATTCAACGGTATCGGAGTACCGGTGGCGGCAACCGGCATCATCTATCCGGTCTGGGCGATGATCGCGATGACGGCTAGCGTGACCGCGATCTTTATCAACTCGCTGTGGCGGCACCCGCAGCTATTTTTTGGCGCGGTGGAACGTACAGTCGATGGGAAGTCGGCGCGGACAGCGGCACCAACCGCATGAGTGCCTGGTTTGCCACGTACGACGATGAGAGGTCCCTTCCATGTTCAAATTTGTTACGTTTGAAGTTACGGGCGATCAGCGCCTGCACTGCGAGAAATGCGAACAGCGCGTCACGAAGCTGTTGACGCCGCTGCCTGGCGTACGCCAAGCGCGCGCGACAGCACGCGAGCAGCGTATCGAGGTTTTGCTGGATCCTAACGCAACGCAACCCGCCGCGATCATCAGGTGCTTGCGTGAAGCGGGCTATGAGACGCGGGTCGTCTGATGGCCGC
This sequence comes from Candidimonas sp., assembly GCA_004298545.1. Lineage (GTDB taxonomy): Bacteria > Pseudomonadota > Gammaproteobacteria > Burkholderiales > Burkholderiaceae_B > SCQX01. The sequence goes on from SCQX01000021.1 coordinate 3,487, forward strand.
TTTAAACTCGAAATGCCCAGCCCGAGGGCAACCTGCAGCGGGGGCGCGGGCCAAGGCCCGTGCGCTAGAAACGTTTCGTGAATGCGCCGTCATGACCATCGGCAACTTGGCCAAACGTAGCGGTGCCCGCACGGCGAGCATTATGAGGGATCGGTCGCCGAACGCGCGCGCCGCGCTTGCACGGACGGGCAAGGCACCGAGCCGTACGAGCAAAACACACAACAGTCGCCCGGCTTCGGTCGGAATGTTCGACCACACTTCGGGCATTCATAGTAGAACTGGCATGAATCGACGGGCATGAGCCTGGTCTCGCTGTAGCCACAGTTCGGACACGTCAATACCGATCGCGCAACGATCTCTTTCATGGTGTCATCACCTCTGAACCGTGGACGGATAACCCGCATTGGTCGTTGCCTGCGTGAGTGCCTTCAGGCTGACCTTGGCGGGATCATAGGTGACCACCGCCGTCTTCTTCGCGTAATCGACCTTCGCGGCGCTCACGCCGACCACCCGGAGCAGGGACTTCTTCACGGTGATCGGGCAAAGGGCGCAAGTCATGTTGCGCACATCGAGCGTGACTGTTCGCGGCGGCGCCGCCAGCGCGACCAGCGGCGCGGCAAGAAGCGCGATCAGAAATAATTTTTGCATGGTCAACTCCAATGCGGAGAGTGTCCGTTCAATTCATGCTTTCAGAAAATACGCGGCAAGGTCGGGGGCGGCCAGCAACGCGAGCAGCAGTACCACGACGATCCAGATGATGATCCGCTCTCGCCGCGGCGCACGGCCAATGCTGCCGCAACCGCCCAATAGACAGGCGCGCGGCCGCCGGTAGAGGCGGAAAAGCGCAAACGCCAGAAGCAACAACGTCAGGCCAACGAAAATCGGCCGATATGGCTCCATCGCCGTCAGATCGCTTACCCATGCCCCACCAATGCCAAGCGCGAGCAGCACCAGCGGCAAGACGCAGCACACCGAGGCGCCCACCGCGGACACGACCCCCGCCACCAGCGTTCCTCTGCCAGAAAACCACGCCATCACGCCCCCTTGCAACCGGCCATCGTTGCCACGAGTGTAGGCGCCGTACCCATGTACGGTGTCAAGAGAATTTCAGTGACGCTGTGGCGCAGTGCCGCGTCCAACGTGGTCAATGGTCATGCCGATGCTGATGATGAATGTCGGGGTAATGCGGGTGACGGTGCGTGATGGCCTCGTGCCGATGCGGGTGTATATGCGGCTCTGTGCCATCCCAAGGGAAGTCGTGCTGGTGCTGGTGGTACGCATCGTGCACGCGGGGATGGCTGTGCAGTAGCGGTTCGTGCGTGTGCACGCGGTCGTGGCGCTCGGTGAGGTGCAGCCACACACCCGCCCCCATCAACACGGCGGCCAGCCAGACCGACTGCCATGGATTCCACGATCAATGGCCAGCCCGGCAGCCATAACCACTCTCGGCCACCGAGGTGGGGCACGCCAATCCGGCGGTCCCTGGCGAGGCGAAACACCCACAAGCCGATACCGCTGCCCAAGTACAGCAGCCCCGCCAGCAGAACGGGGGCGATGTCGCCCACCAGCTGCTTGGCAAATCCAACCGGTCATCATTCCAGATGGTCGTCACCCCAACCGGCGCGGATCGAGGACCACTCCCTGGTAGGTTCCCTCGACGGCCGCAAGGTATGCGCCAGCCACCCTCGCGGCCGTCAGGCCGATCGCGGTGTCCATGCCAAGCTTGGCCAGCGTTTCCGTGACCCACGGCGGACTGACGACATTGATGCGAAGCCCACGCGGCATCTCGAGCGCCGCCGCCCGCGTGAAACCCTCCAGGCCAGCGTTGATCAGCGACACCGACGCGCTGCCAACCATGGGCTCGCGGGCGAGAATACCCGCGGTGAGCGTGATGGAGCCGCTGTCGTTCAAGTGATCTTTCGCGACCCGCGCCAGCGCAACCTGCCCCATCAGCTTGCTGCGCAGGCCGAGCTGATAATCGGCGTCGGTCAGGTCCGCGAACGGTTTGAAGGCGGCCTCGCCGGCGCAGCAGACGACGGCGTCGGCGTGGGACACGGCGCCGAAGAGCGCGCGAATCGATGCGGCATTCTCCAGATCGACCTTGACTTCGCCGCGCCGGCTGGCGGACACGACGTCGTGTCCCTTCGCGATGGCCGCCTTCGCGACTTCCCGACCGATGGTGCCCGTGGCACCAATGACGATGATTTTCATACGATGTCTCTCATCCTTGCTCACGAGTCAAAACTATACGCCGAAGCGGGTCGCCTTCATCCGCGCAACGGGCGGCACGGACAAGATCGAGATGGCATCCGGCAACCGGCGTAAGGCGCCGCGCGGCCGCGCGGGCTATGATGATGCCTGGTCGCCCGAACAGCGCGTTTACACGGCTTGCCGCAAAGGAGCATGCTCATGCACACCCTGTCCAGAGACTCAGTGAAGCGCCTGCTGGCGCCGCAGCCCGGCCCCTGCCTCTCGCTATATCAGACGACGCACCGCACACACCCCGACAACGCTGGGGACATCATCACCTATAAAAACCTCGTCCGCCGGCTGGGCGAGGCCCTGAGCCAGCGCGCGCCGGCGGCCGAACAATCCGACTTGCTCGCGCCGCTTCATAGGCTGGCGGAAGACCACGAGTTCTGGCGCTACACGCTCGATGGCCTCGCCATCCTGCTGGCACCGGACTTCCTGCGCGTCTACGCCTTGCCGCGGCCCGTGCCCAACCTGGCTATCGTGGCCGATACCTGGCATATCAAGCCTCTGCTGCGGCACGCCCAGACGGTCGACCACTTTCAGGTGCTGTGCCTGACCCGCGACAAGCTGTGGCTGTGCGAGGGCAACCGCCACGAGATGTACGAGATGGAGCCCGCGCCGCAGGTGCCACGCACGATCGAAGACGCCCTGGGGGACCAGCTGACGGCCCCCTATCTGAAGGTGTCGACTCGCGGCCCGGGGCCCACCGGCGGGCCCGGGGCCACCGTGCGCCACGGCCATGGCGACAAGAGCGACGAACTCGACATCGACATTCCACGCTTCTTTCGCGTCGCCGACCGCGCAGTGCATGAATACCATTCGCGGCCCGGCGGACTGCCCCTGATCCTGGCGGCTCTCCCCAAATACCAGGCGATATTTCGCAAACTATCGAACAACCCGCTCCTCATGCCAGAGGGCATCGAAATCGACCCTGGCTCGCTCAACATGGAGGGCCTGCGCGCCCGGGCATGGACGGCCGTCGTCCCGCATTACCATCGAGAGACGCGCGCGCTCCTCGAACGCTTTCGCGCGCGCCATGGCACCGGTCTCGCGACGGACGACCTACGGGAAATGGCGCGGGCCGCCACGTCGGGCCGCGTCCAGACCTTGTTGGTGGATGCCGACCGCCAGATCCCCGGGCGCATCGATGTCCACGAAGGCACTATCGACCTCGCCGACAATCCCTCGGCATCGGGAGCGAATGACCTGCTGGACGATCTCGCCGAAATCGTGCTGCGGCGGGATGGTGACGTCTTCGTAATACCCGGCGACATCATGCCCAGTGGCACTGGTGTCGCCGCGCTGCTCCGGTATTGAGGGATCGGACAGGCGAAGCCTGGGAACGGGGCCAGGCATCAGCGCCAGGCAACGGTCAATGGAGACCAGGCACCAGATGCTCGGCATCCTTACTCAGGTTCGGTACGTTCAACCGCACGCTGCAATTCCTTGATGCGGGCCGTGATGCGGTGGATATTGGCGTTGTTGTTCTGCTGCTGGAACGGCGCAAAGCCGATCCGACCCGCATGGTTGGGCGTCGCGAGCTCGCGGGCGCGTTCCTCGTAGGTCAGGCCAGACTCCACCAGGGCGGCCACCGTAGAGGCCACGCCGGCCAAAGGCTGGCCACCGCTCGCTAGGATAATTTCACCCCAGCCATGTACCATATTGCAACATGTGCACCTGGGGCGACTGCGCCGAGAGTTCGTACACGACCTGCGCGTCGCCACCAGATAAGCCAAAAACCTCAGCCGGACACGACACGGCGACAGATCCGCAACCCGAGCAAGCATTGATGCAGAACCAAAAGCAAGACCCAAGCCAGATCAAATGGGTTTCCGACTTCATCTGGAACATCGCCGACGACCGCCTGCGCGACGTCTATGTGCGCGGCAAATACCGCGACGTCATCCTGCCCTTCACCGTGCTGCGCCGCCTCGATGCTGTCCTGGAACCCACCAAGCAGGCGGTTCTGGAACGCAAGAAATTCCTGGATGCCCACAACATCGCCGATCAGGACAGCGCGCTGCGCATGGCCGCCGGGCAGGCCTTCTACAACGTGTCCGACTTTACACTGGACACCCTCAAGTCCAGCAATGCCGATCAGCGGCTGCGCGAAGACTTCATCGCCTATCTTGATGGTTTCTCGCCCAACGTGCAGGAGATCCTCGCCAAGTTCAATTTTCGCAACCAAATCCAGAAGCTTGTCAGTTCGGGCGTACTGCGTTACCTGATCGAAGATTTTCTGGACCCCGACGTCAACCTGTCACCTTTACCGATTCAGGACGCCGATGGACATGTGAGGCTGCCGGCACTCGACAACCATGGGATGGGCACCGTATTCGAGGAGCTGATCCGCCGCTTCAATGAGGAAAACAACGAAGAAGCCGGCGAGCACTTCACCCCGCGCGACGTGATCCAGTTGATGGCAAAGCTGCTGTTCCTGCCCGTCGCAGACCAGATTCAATCCAGCACCTACTCGCTCTACGACGGCAGCTGCGGCACGGGCGGTATGTTGACGGTTGCGGAACAAGTCCTGCACGAACTGGCCAGCGCACGGGGCAAGGATGTGTCCATCCACCTGTTCGGACAAGAAATCAGCGACGAAACCTATGCCATCTGCAAGGCCGACATGCTGCTGAAGGGCGATGGCGCGGAAGCCGAAAATATCGTGGGCGGCGCTGATAAATCCACCTTATCAGCCGATCAGTTCCGCAGCCGCGATTTCGACTTCATGATCTCCAACCCGCCGTATGGCAAGAGCTGGAAGACAGACCTTGAGCGCATGGGCGGGAAAAAGGAGTTCAACGACCCGCGCTTCATTGTGCAGCACGGCGGCGACCCTGAATTCAAGCTCATCACCCGATCCAGTGACGGGCAGCTCATGTTCCAGGTGAACAAGCTACAGAAGATGACGCACGACACCCCCCTGGGCAGCCGCATCGCGCTGGTACACAATGGGTCGGCGCTGTTTACCGGCGACGCGGGCCAGGGCGAAAGCAACATCCGCCGCTGGGTACTGGAAAACGACTGGCTGGAAGCCATCGTCGCCCTGCCCCTGAACATCTTCTACAACACGGGCATTGCGACCTACGTTTGGGTGCTGGCCAACAAGAAGGCGGCCGCGCGCCGTGGCCGTGTGCAACTGATCGACGCCAGCGGGTGGTCCGTGCCCCTGCGCCGCAATCTCGGCAAGAAAAACTGTGAGCTGAGCGATGAGGACATCGCCCGCATCCTCGACCTGTACCTTGGGGGGCCCCGCGACACAGAACAAGCTAAATGGTTCGATACCCAGGACTTCGGCTACTGGAAGATTACCGTCGAACGCCCGCTGCGCCTGAAAAGCCAGTTGTCTAACGAACGCATCGAAACCTTGCGCTTTGCCTCGGGCGATGAAGCCCTGCGCGCTGAGATCTACGCGACCCACGGCGATGCACTCTATGGCCACTTCGCTTAGATCAAACCAGCCCTCGAAACATGGCTGAAAGGGGAAGACGAAGACGACAGCGACAGTGACGACGAGGGTGATGGGCCCTCCACCGCGCGGGTCATCCCCGCCAAACGCCGCAAAAAGCTGCTGGACCCCACCACCTGGCAGCGCGACAAAACCTTGATGGAAGCCGCCCAGCGGGCGCAACAAACGCTTGGTTTCACCGTATTCGACGACCACAACATTTTCCGCAAGCAGTTTGATGCCGCCTTGAAGATGAACGGCGACAAACTGGGCACACCAGAAAAAAATGTCATCTACCAAAAAGTCAGCTGGCGCGACGAATCCGCACCACCGGTGGTCGCCAAACGCGGCAAGCTCAAAGCGGGCGACTATTTTGAACCCGGCCATGACGGCGCCTACCTGGAGACCGCAGGCAAAGACCGATACCTGATCGAGTACGAACCGGACAGCGACCTGCGCGACACTGAACAGATCCCGCTCAAGGAGCCCGGCGGCATCGACGCCTTCTTTGAACGTGAGGTCTTGCCGCACGCCCCCGACGCCTGGATCGCCACCGACAAAACCCAGATCGGCTACGAGATCTCATTCGCGCGCTACTTCTACAAGCCCACGCCCCTGCGCACGCTGGAGGAAATCCGCGCCGATATTCTTGATCTGGAGCGGGAAAGTGAAGGCCTGCTGCAGAAGATCATGGGGACCGTGTAATGGCGAACGCCAGCGCTTACCCACAATACCGCGCGTCGGGCCTGCCATGGGCACCTCGAATCCCGGAAGATTGGCAAGTGCTCCGCAACGGTCGGCTGTTCGCACACCGCGTGGAAACGGGCTTTCCAGATCTTCCTATCCTCGAAGTGTCCTTGCGCACCGGTGTACGCGTGCGAGATATGGAAAACCTGAAACGCAAACAGGTCATGAGTCGCAAGGAGGCCTACAAACGCGCAGCCAAGGGGGATATTGCCTACAACATGATGCGGATGTGGCAAGGTGCGGTAGGCCCGGCACCAGTGGATGGCCTGGTCAGCCCCGCTTACGTCGTCGTGAAACCATACGACACCACCAATAGCAGCTACTACAGTTACCTGTACCGCACCGCTGCCTACATGCAGGAAGTCAACAAGTTCTCGCGGGGCATCGTAGCTGACCGCAATCGGCTGTACTGGGAATCGTTCAAACAGATGCCCTCAATCATGCCCCCGCGCGCCGAGCAAGACCAAATCGTCACCTACCTGCGCACACAGGATGCGCAGATCGCCCATTTCATCAAGGCCAAACGAGATCTCATTGCACTGCTGACAGAACAGAAGCTGCGCATCATTGACCAAGCTGTCACACGCGGGCTGGATCCATCAGTGAAGCTGAGGCCTTCTGGCGTTGAATGGCTGGGCGAGGTGCCGGTGCATTGGGAAACCGCCTTCATCAAGCACGTCGCAGACGTGCGCTTCAGCGGCGTAGACAAGCACTCACATGATGATGAAATATCAGTGCGCTTGTGCAACTACACTGACGTCTACAAAAATAGCTGCATCACTGACGATATGAATTTGATGCAAGCGACAGCGACGACGGCAGAAATTGCCCGCCTCGCCCTAAAGGCGGGCGATGTCATCCTGACGAAGGATTCTGAAACGCCAAGCGACATCGCTATCCCCGCATGGGTTCCACAGGATTTGCCTGGCGTAGTTTGCGCCTATCACCTCAGCCTGCTGCGCCCTGAGCCAGATCTCGTGTTAGGCGAATTTCTGTTTCGTGCCATCACCTCGACGCGCACCGCACAGCAATTTCACGTACTGGCTACTGGCGTCACACGCTTCGCGCTCGGCAAACACGATGTGAAGAACGTCATCATCGCGTTACCGCCAATCAACGAACAGCAAGCTATCTGCAACTGGATCACGAATCAATGCCAGCCATTGGACGACGCCATCGCCCGTGCCAACGAAGAAATCAAACTGATCCGCGAATACCGCGACCGCCTGATCGCCGACGTCGTCACGGGCCAGGTAGACGTGCGAGGCTGGCAACCAGATCTGGGAGACACAGTGAGCGACGACGACCTGGCCGTATTGTCAGCTGACAACGCGGAAGACACTGACGAGGAGACGCAGGATGACGAGAACTGATGATCACGGGAAAGCCGATACCGCTGGCGCGAGCACGAAACCCACCGACACCAGCGAAAAAGGCCTGGAGCAGTTGATCGTGCGTCACCTGGCAGGGATTAGTGAACACCCACCCACCACCGCCAACGCCATCAAGCGGCCAACAGCCACGTATTCCATGGGCGGCTATGTGCTGGGCCGTGCGAGCGACTACAACCGCGATGTCGCGCTCGACGTCGCGCAGCTACTCACCTTTTTGCGCGCCACCCAGCCGAAGACAGTAGAGACGCTGAACATCAACGCTGAAGGCATCGAGCGCACGCAATTTCTGCACCGCCTGCAGGGCGAGATCACCAAACGGGGCGTGGTCGATGTTTTGCGCAAGGGCGTGAGCCATGGGCCCGCGCACGTCGATCTCTACAGGCTGCTGCCCACGCCGGGCAACGCTGCAGCGGCCGACGCCTTTGACCAGAATATTTTCAGCATCACCCGGCAGGTACGCTACAGCAACGATTCCGGCAATGCGCTGGACCTGGTGATCTTCATCAACGGCCTGCCGGTCATCACCTTCGAGCTGAAAAACTCGCTGACCAAGCAGACCGTAGCCGACGCCATCGTCCAGTACCAGACCACGCGCAGCCCGCAAGAGCTGCTGTTTCAGATGGGCCGCTGCATCGCGCACTTTGCCGTGGACGACGCAGAGGTTGCCTTCTGCACGGAGCTGAAGGGCAAGGCATCGTGGTTCCTGCCCTTCAACCAGGGCTGGAACAGCGGCGCGGGCAACTCCCCCAACCCGAATGGCCTGAAGACCGACTACCTGTGGAAATCGATCCTCACCCGCCAGTCGCTGGCCAACATCATCGAGAGCTATGCACAGGTCGTCGAGGAAGAAGAACCCGACGTCAATGGCCGCAAGCGCAAAAAGCGCAAGCAGATCTTCCCACGCTTCCACCAATTGCGCACCGTACGCGCCCTGCTCCGCCGCACCCGTGAAGACGGCGTGGGCCACCGATACCTGATCCAGCACTCGGCCGGCAGCGGCAAGAGCAACACCATCGCCTGGCTTGCACACCAGCTGGTGGAGCTACGCCGAAAGGACAATCCGCTGGCCGCGCAATTCGATTCGATCATCGTCATCACCGACCGACGCGCGCTCGACACGGCCATCGCCCGCACCATCAAGAGCTACGACCATGTGGCGGCGGTTTTTGGGCATTCCGACAACGCCCAGGAACTGCGGGACTACCTACGCCGGGGCAAGAAGATCATCGTCACCACGGTACAGAAATTCCCCTTCATCCTCGACGAACTGGGAGATCTGTCTGGCCACGCATTTGCACTTCTCATCGACGAAGCACACTCCAGCCAGGGTGGCAAAACCACGGCACGGATGCACGAGGCACTGGGTGGCAAGCCCCCCCACGAAACCGAGGACGTCAATGCCCACGAAGAAACCTTTGAAGAGGACCGCACGCAGGACGTGGTGAATGCCGAAATCGAAAAACGCATTCAGTCACGCAAACTGCTGTCAAACGCCAGCTATTTTGCCTTCACCGCAACCCCCAAGGCCAAGACCTTGGAGCTTTTCGGCGAGAAGGTCGTCGTGGGCGGCCAGGTGCAATTTCGCTCGCCCGAAGAGCTGACCTACACCACCAAACAGGCCATCCAGGAAAAATTCATCCTGGACGTGGTGGAGCACTACACCCCCTACAGCAGCTTTTACCAGGTCGCCAAGACAGTCGAAGACGACCCGGAATTCGACAAGGCCACGGCGCTCAAGAAAATCCGCCACTACGTTGAATCGCACGACAAGGCCATTCGCCGCAAGGCTGAGATCATGGTCGATCACTTCAATACGCATGTGCTGGGCAAACAGAAGATCGGTGGCAAGGCACGCGCGATGATCGTCTGCAATGGCATCGCCCGGGCCATCGACTACTGGCGCGAAGTTTCGGACTACCTTGCACAGATCAAAAGCCCATACAAAGCTATCGTGGCATACTCGGGCGAGTTCGAGATCGGCGGCCGGAAGCAGACCGAAGCCGACCTGAATGGCTTCCCCAGCAAGGATATCCCGAGCAAGCTCAAGCAGGACCCATATCGCTTTCTGATCGTCGCCAATAAATTTGTGACAGGATTCGATGAACCCTTGCTGCATACGATGTATGTGGACAAGCCGCTGGCCGGTGTGCTGGCGGTGCAAACGCTATCGCGCCTGAATCGGGCACATCCACAAAAGCACGACACCTTCGTACTCGACTTCGCGGACAACGCCGAGGCGGTCAAGGCGGCTTTCCAGAACTATTACCGCGCGACCATTCAAGAGGGCGAAACCGATGCCAACAAGCTGCACGACCTGAAGGCCGAGCTCGACGGGCAGCAGGTCTACAGCTGGCCACAGGTCGAGGAGCTGGTCGCCCGCTACCTGGGCGGCGCAGACCGAGAAACCCTGGACCCCATCCTGGACCTGTGCGTAGCCGCGTATCAAGAACAGCTAGACGAAAACGGGCAGGTCAAATTCAAAGGCCAGGCCAAGGCCTTTGTGCGCAACTACGGCTTTCTGGCGGCCATCCTGGGTTACGGCCACTCGGCATGGGAAAAACTATCCATCTTCCTGAATTTCCTGATTCCCAAGCTACCGGCGCCCAAGGAGGAGGACTTGTCCAAGGGGGTGCTGGAATCCGTAGACATGGATAGCTATCGGGTGGAAGCCCAGGCGGCGCTCAAGATGGCACTGGACGACGCGGACGCCACCCTGGAACCCGTGCCACCCGGCAGCGTCGGCGGCAAGGGCGAGCCCGACATCGACACGCTGTCGAATATCATCCGAACCTTCAATGACCTATTCGGAAATATCGACTGGAAGGACGAGGACAAGATCCGGAAGGTCATCACGGAAGAAATCCCTGCGCGCGTCGCACAGGATCAGGCCTACCAGAATGCGCAGGCACACTCCAACCGACAAAACGCCCGCCTGGAGCACGATAAAGCTCTGGGCCGCGTCGTGCTGGAGCTGCTGTCTGATCACACAGAACTCTACCGGCAGTTCAGCGACAACCCGAATTTCAAGCGCTGGCTAACTGACATGGTGTTCGACAGCACCTATCACCCCATGGCAACCACGACCGCACCCCAAGCGCACACAAGGCCGAGCCCCAGTTAGCAGTCGGGTCAGCTCTCTATCTGTTGCGCGACAAACAAGATGAAACGCAGCGTCGATCTCAAGAAAGATCCACATCGAACAGCAATTCGGCCGTTGTCGCTGGACTGCCCGGACTAGAGCACTTTGCTACACGGATTTTGTTCTAACGAGAAAATGTAGAGATTGCTACAACATTGCAGCGGTAGTTTCGTCACCATAAACTGCTGCAATGTCACCGACCACAAGCTCCTGGCTGACCTTGGTTGTCAGCCTCCCTTCAGCAAGTGCCACGCCACGCATGCGCATCTGGCGCACGGTCAAGGCATTGGGTTGCGCGGCCTTGCGCGACGGCGCCTATCTGCTGCCTGCACAGGCGGAACAGGCCAGCCAACTGCAAACCCTGGCCGACGACGCCCTGCAAGAGGGCGGCCAGGCTTGGCTGCTGCATGTGCAAGCAAGGGACGCGGCTGAGCAAATCACCTATCAAGCGCTGTTCGACCGCACGAACGACTACGCTTCATGGCTGGCGGATCTGTCCGAAGCACGCAAGACGTTGCCCAGCCTGCACGCCGCCGAACTCAATCGTTTACAGCGACGGCATGCGCGTATCTATGAGGCCATTCGCAAGATCGATTTTTTCCCCGGCGAGATGTCGATCCGCGCGGAGGCCCAATGGCGGGACTTCGTAAACGCCATCACAGTCATGCAGTCGCCCGGCGAACCACAGCCGGCGGCTGGACATATCGCCCGGCGCGACCGCATGCAGTACCAAGGCAGGCTCTGGGCCACGCGCCGGCATCTGTGGGTGGACCGTGTGGCCAGCGCGTGGCTCATCCAGCGATTCATTGACCCGAGCGCAAGCTTTCTGTGGCTGAACGCTCCGGCCGATTGCCCAGCCGATGCTCTAGGCTTTGATTTCGATGATGCGACTTTCTCCCATGTGGGTGAGCAGGTGACGTTCGAGGTGCTGCTGGCAAGCTTCGGCCTGAATGATGATCATGGCCTTTCACGCCTGGGCGCCATGGTGCACGCGCTTGACGTGGGCGGGGCGCCCGCACCTGAAGCCAGCGGCTTCGAGGCTGTGCTGGCCGGGGCTCGCAAGCGCTGGCCGGACGACGACACCTTGCTGACCGATATGAGCGGTGTGCTGGACTCGCTCTACGCCCATTTTTCGGGCAACCGCAAAACGTGATGCCTTTCTCCTCCCAAAAAATTGCCGTTTGAAGAAGCCATCATGAATGACCCCACCCCGGCCGAAGTGCTTGGCAGTTCCATGCCGCGTCCCTACACGCTGTGGCAGTTGATTGCCTATTTTCTACGGCTTGGCTCCCTGGGCTTTGGAGGGCCTGTGGCTCTTGCAGGCTACATGGACCGCGACCTCGTCGAGCGGCGCCAATGGTTTACCGAGGCCGATTACAAGGAAGGTCTGGCCCTGGCGCAACTCGCACCGGGACCATTGGCCGCACAACTGGCTATTTACCTGGGCTTTGTTCACTACCGGTTTCTGGGCGCCACTTCGGTAGGTATTGCCTTCGTGTTGCCATCGTTTCTGATGGTGGTCGCACTGGGATGGGCCTATGGGCATTTTGGCGGTCTGGAATGGATGCAAGCCGTGTTCTACGGTGTCAGCTCGGCCGTCATCGGCATCATCGTCATCAGTACCTGGAAACTTTCGACCAAGATCATCGGCAAGGACAAGCTTCTGTGGCTGGTGTTTATCGTCAGCGCTGTGGTCACTATCATCACCCAGTCCGAAGAGCTGTGGCTTTTCCTGGGGGCCGGCGTCCTGGTGTGGATGTTGCGCGCCCCACCGAAGTTTCGCCCAACCGGCACGCTGCACAGTAGCTTGATCCCCTTGCTGGTGTTGCTTGGCTTGTCCAACATCGAGTGGGGCAAGCTGTGGCAAATCACCAAATACTTCTTTTACGCGGGCAGCTTCGTCTTCGGCAGTGGCTTAGCTATCGTCCCATTCCTGTATAGCGGTGTCGTCAAAGACTATGGGTGGCTTACCGACCACCAGTTCCTGGACGCCGTGGCGGTGGCCATGATCACGCCAGGCCCGGTGGTCATTACGACAGGCTTCATTGGCTTCCTATGTGCAGATCATTGACGTTCGCGCCACCGCACGCTACGCGCAGGCAGCCGACTGCGTCGCCGGGGCCACCTGGCGCGATCCCGTCCATTTGGCCGAGTGGAGCCGCGAACTCGATACGTCAAAACCTGTTCTCGCGTATTGCGTGCATGGCAACGCCGTCAGCCAGTCTGCGGCGCTCGCGCTGCGAGCCCTTGGCCTGGATGCACGCTTCGTGGCCGGTGGAATCGACGCCTGCCGCGCCACTGGCGTGACATTGAAAACAAAGGAGCGCCGTTAGGCGCCTCAGCGCGCACCCCTACCATGATGACGCCAAGAAAATCACTTTCGCCCGAAGGCTGCCTGTTCGCCGCACGCGCGCTGCGCGACTTCGGGGACAGCTTCGTAGCGATTCTGTTGCCGGCATACCTGCTCGCGCTGGGCTTCACGCCGCTTGAAGTCGGTGTGCTGGCCACCGCCTCGCTCCTGGGTTCGGCAAGTTTGACCATTGGTGCCGGGCTGCTTGGCGCCCGCTACGGCTACCGTGCACTACTCATGGCCGCCGCGTGCCTGATGATTGCCACCGGTATCGCTTTTGCCAGCGCTCAGGTGTACAGCGCACTGCTCGTGATTGCGTTTGTCGGTACGATCAACCCCTCCGCCGGCAGCGTCAGCGTGTTCGTGCCACTGGAGCACGCAGCACTCGCGCATGAAACCCGCGACGCCGATCGGACTCGCACATTCGCACGCTACAGCCTGGCAGGAGCACTGGCCGCGGCAGCCGGCTCACTTGCCGCAGCCGCACCCGGTGTCCTCACCCCGCTCGGGTTCGACCCTGTTTTTACGATGCAAGGCATGTTCGTGATCTACGGTCTGCTGGGAGTGGCGGGCCGTATGCTCTACTCGCGCCTCCCTCATCGCTCCAGCACCCCCGACATTCCTAAGACGTCAGTGCTCGGACCGTCACGCAAGATCATCTTCAAACTCGCAGCGCTGTTCAGTCTGGATGCGTTTGCCGGCGGTTTCGTGGTGCAGTCGCTGCTGGCGCTATGGTTGTTTCAGCGGTTTGATTTCTCGCTGGCCGAAGCGGGGGTGTTTTTTTTCTGGTCGGGTTTATTGTCAGCGCTGTCCTATCCGGTCGCCGCACGCCTGTCGCGGCGCTTTGGACTGGTCAACACCATGGTGTTCACGCATATCCCATCCAGCATTGCGCTGATGCTGGCCGCTCTCGCGCCATCGCTGCCCCTGGCCCTGGCGTTATTGCTGATTCGAGCCGCGCTGTCACAAATGGATGTGCCAACGCGCTCATCCTACGTGATGGCCGTGGTGACCGAAGCGGAGCGGCCGGCGGCGGCGAGTTTTACGTCAGTACCGCGCAGCCTCGCCGCAGCGGTCAGTCCGTCGCTGGCGGGCGCGCTCTTCGCTGCTTCACCTCTCGCTTGGCCACTGTTGATCTGCGGCGGCCTGAAGATCCTCTATGATTTGCTGCTACTGGCTCAATTCCGGCAGGTAAGACCACCGGAAGAGGGCTGAAGCGCCGCACCCAGGGCGGCATAAACCGAGGTTGACACATTGAAAGGGAATCTCATTCGTGGAGTATAGTATACCCATGTACCCTATTCAAACGAAAACTAATGAGCCATACCGTCAAGCACAAAGCCAAGCTCCTGAACCGTGTGCGCCGCATTCGTGGTCAAGTCGAGGCGCTGGAGCGCGCGATTGAAGCCGAGCGCAGCGGCGATGATGTGCTGCACCAGATTGCCGCCGCACGCGGCGCCATGAACGGACTCATGGTCGAGGTGTTGGAGGGACACATCCGCGAGCATGTGGCCAATCCCGAAATCGCCGATGAGGACGCGCGCGAAGCCGCCGCCGACGAGCTGATCGACGTCATTCGCGCATACATGAAGTGACGGAGAATTCGATGAGCCAAGAACCTTGCATCTGCGCCCCGGAAGCGGCGCCGCTGCCGCCTGCGCAGCATCAGGCGCACGAGCCGCCAAGCACTGGCCACGTCATTGATCGGCTGGAGTTGGCGCGCATTGTCTTTGTGGCGCTTGCGGCCATCGCCGTCTGGTTTCGCCTGTGGGAGCCGTGGCCGCAGGCGAGCGTGATCGGCATCGCGGGCCTCGTGATCGGTGGCTGGCCGGTGGCGAAAGAGGCTTTTGAAGGTCTGCGCGAACGCCGCATGACGATGGAGCTTTCGATGGCGATTGCCCTCGTGGCGGCCGCCGCGATCGGCGAGCTCTTCACGGCGCTCATCATCACCCTCTTCGTGCTGGTATCCGAAGTGCTGGAAGACCTGACTGTCTCGCGCGGACGCCGGGCAATTCGTGATTTGCTGGATTTCCTGCCGCGCGCCGTGGAGGTGCGCCGCGCGGGCGGCATCACACAGGTCGATACCGATCAACTCGCCGCAGGCGATGCGGTCCTGGTGAACCCGGGCGGGCGCATTCCGGTCGATGGCACAGTAATCGCAGGCCAATCGTTCGTCGATCAATCGCGCATCACCGGCGAATCGATGCCGGTGGAGATTACGGCGGGCAGCCGTGTGTTCGCGGGCTCCATTAACCAGTCGGGTGCGCTGGAAATTCACGCCGAACGCGTCGGCCGCGACACCAGTTTCGGCAAGATTATCGAAGCCGTGGAGCAGGCCGAGCGCTCGCGCGCGCCGGTGCAGCGCCTGGCCGATCGCTTGGCGGGCTACCTGGTCTACTTCGCCATCGCCGCAGCCTTCCTCACATGGTTCATCACGCATGACATCCGTTCGACGATTTCAGTGGTGATCGTGGCGGGTGCTTGCGGCATTGCGGCGGGCACGCCACTTGCCATACTGGGCGCTATTGGCCGCGCGGCACGCCTGGGCGCTATCGTCAAGGGCGGGCTCTATCTGGAGCAGCTCGGGCATGTGGACACGGTGGTACTCGATAAGACCGGCACGCTCACTTTCGGTGCACCCGAGGTGCAAAAGCTGTTTCCTGCGGCAGGCGTCGATGCGCTGGCGCTGCTGGATACGGCAGCAGTGGCCGAATCGCGCTCGGAACACCCGCTGGGCAAGACCATCGTCGCCTATGCGCGGGCACAAGGCCGTACCGTGGCCGAACCCGAGCGCTTTTCCTATACGCCGGGTCGCGGCATCGACGCGACCGTCGTCGGCGACCAGGTGCTGGCAGGCAACCACAGCCTGATGCAAGAGCATGACATCGAGGTGCCAAACACGCCGGCAGCGGACGAGGCATCGATGGTTTATGTGGCGCGCGCCGGCCGCTTCCTGGGGGCCATCGCCATCGCTGACCGTGTCCGGTCCGAAGCGCTGGACGCCATGACCGCAATTCACGCCATGAACATCCGGACCGTGCTGCTGACCGGTGATACCAAGGCCGTGGCCAAGCATGTTGCCAAGGCGCTGGGGATTACCGAAGTTGAGGCGGACCTGCTGCCGGACGACAAACGTGGGCGTGTCCAAGCGCTGGTGGGTGCCGGTCGGACCGTGGCGATGGTAGGAGACGGCATCAACGACGCGCCCGCGCTGATGGCGGCTCATGTAGGAGTGGCGATGGGCTCGGGCACCGATGTGGCACGCGAGAGCGCGAACGTAGTGCTACTCGGTAATGACCTCGTGAAATTCGCCGAAACGCTGGCTGTCGCACGTCGCACGCGGCGCATCATCTGGGCCAACTTCGCCGGCACGATCGCGGTCGACGTCTGTGGCATGGCGCTGGCGGCAGCGGGCCTGCTCAACCCCGTGCTTGCTGCACTGATCCACGTGACTTCAGAGACGGTGTTCATCCTGAACTCGGCGCGGCTCATTCCAGGGTCACGCCGCATGCCAGCGGTGCCGGCGGCAGAGGCATCGGCGCGTGCTCATGCCATCTGATTTCCAATACCGCTGCATTTCCGATAGCTGCATAGCCAGTTGGCACACGGCTGTCGCCGCATCATGTGCCCTCGAACAAGTATGCAGGGCTGGAACTGGTCAAGATTGGCAAGCGATCCAGCGGCATCACCGCAAGCGGCCTTCATGCCATGATTGAGCGAAACAAGGCGCCCTGCTGATATCATAGTGGTATCCACGCAACATGAAGAAAAACCCACCGAACCCGTGCTGGGTAGCTAGGTGGGTCGCTAGACCCAAAATTCGACTGATGGCGGCTTTTTAGGTATTCGATAAATAACAGAAATACATTTTTTATGAAACTCGCCACCTGGAACGTAAACTCGCTCAATGTGCGGTTGCCGCAGGTACTCGATTGGCTGCGCCAGAACCCCGTCGACGCACTGTGCCTGCAGGAGCTGAAGCAGCCCGACGAAAAATTTCCGTTCGACGCCTTTCGCGAGATCGGCTACGAAGCCAGCCGCGCGGGCCAGAAAACCTATAACGGCGTGGCCATCGTGTCGCGCGAGGCGGGCGCCGACGGG
>SCQX01000197.1 GCA_004298545.1 Candidimonas sp.
GTGGCGAACGTCAGCAGGACCGACGACCCGACCGCGGGATCCTTGCCGAGACGGTTGCGCAGCATGGGAATGAGCACGCCCAGCGTGGTGCCGATGAGCATGTTTCCGATCATGGCCGCCATCATCACGCCCGCGATCGCGGCCGAGCCGGAAATGGCCCACGCGAAGGCGCCGGTCACGAGGCTGCCGCTCAGCCCCACCAGGAACGTCACCGCGATCTCGCGCTTGACCAATTGCCACACGCTCGCTCCCGTGACGCGCCCGACGGCCAGTGCGCGGATGATGATGGTCATGGTCTGATTGCCTGAATTGCCGCCTATCCCCGCGACGATGGACATGAGGAATGCGAGGATGACGATGTGGCTGACCGTATCTTCGAACCGCGAGGCGATGAACGATGCAACCGAGGCCGTGCACAGGTTGATGAGCAGCCAGGGCGCGCGGTTGCGCAAGGCGACGCGCACCGGCGCGAAGATGTCCTCCTCCTGCAGGCCGGCACGCGACAATGCCTGTTCGCGCGAATCTTCCTGTATGACGTCGACGACTTCCGCGATGGTCACGCGCCCGATCAGCATGCCCTGGTCGTTCGTCACCGGCGCCGAGACCAGATCGTAGCGCTCGAACGCGTTCGCGGCGTCGGTGTCCGAATCCAATGGGTTCAGCGCGAGGTAATCGGTGCCCATTACCTCGTTGACGCGCGTTTCCGGTTCGGAGACCAGCAAGGTGGAGAGGCGGAGCGTGCCGCGCAGCCTGTCCTGGCGGTCGACGACGAATATCTGGTCCGTGTGATCGGGCAATTCACGCAGGCGCCTCAGGTACCGCAATACCACTTCGAGCGTTACGTCTTCCCGCACTCTGACCATGTCGAAGTCCATGATGGCGCCCACGGTATCCTCGGGGTAGCCCATGGCCTCGACCAACTGCGTCCGTTCCTCGTCGGTAAGACCGCGCTGCACCTCCGCCACCACGTCGGCGGGAAGGTCGGCCACCAGATCGGCGATCTCGTCGGCGTCCATCGTTTCCGTGGCGGCCACCAGATCGTGGTGGTCCATCGATTCGATAAGCGATTCGCGCGCCCAATCCTCGATTTCAAGCAGAACGTCCGCGTCGTGCGCGGGATCGACGTACTGCCAGACGACCTGCCGTTCGGCAACCGGCAGAGATTCCAGGATGAACGCGATGTCGGCGGGATGCAGGTCGTTGACGATGCGGCGGATCCGCGATTCGAATCGCGCCGGCAGAATGTCTTCGAACAAGTGCTCGCGATCGCTGTCGTCGGCCTGGCGCGACGCAACAGTATCGGCGACATCCTCGCGGCGCAGAATGGTCTGGATTTCCCGCAACGCGAGTTGTGCGTCTGCCGGGTCCAGACGATGGGGAATGATGATGGGCGTGCCTTCCGGCTTGATGGGTTCCTGCATGGGCCGATGATCAGCGCGGGGGAAGCGGCCGGCTCCGGTGGTGTTCGTCCGTTGCCACGTAGGTGAGTGTTGCCTCGGTGACCTTGACGACTTCGTGTTCCAGACTGCGGCGCTCGGCGTAGACCTCGACACGCACCGTGATCGATGTATGGCCGGTTTTGACGATGTCCGCGTAGAAGCTGACCAGGTCGCCGACGAACACCGGCTGCCTGAAGGTGAACGCGTTCACGGCAACCGTGGCGACCCGGCCGGCCGCGCGCCGCACCGCCGGCACGGAGCCCGCGATATCGACCTGCGACATGATCCATCCGCCAAAGACATCGCCGTGCAGGTTGGCGTCGGACGGCAGGGGCATGACGCGCAGGATAGCGTGGCGCTCGCGCGAAGGAAGCGTGACCGCCGTGGTGGGCGGGGGTGACGGCGATGTCGAGGTCACGACGATTGCTCCGAAGTGGGCACCCCCGAGCCGGGCGGGTGCCGCGGGTTTCCGGTTCCATGCCGGATGGCCCGAAACGCGGGTCCCGCCATTTTAGCGGCACACTGCGCGGTGCCGCGCGCCAGCCAGCGACCGTGCCGGCGGGATTGGTGGTGGATGATCCTCGTCCTGTACGCGCGTATCATGGCAGTCACACCAAGCATACAAGGGTTCGGATCGTGGAGCGACCTTGGCTTTCGCAGTACCCCGAAGGCGTGCCGGCCGACATCGATGTCGGTGGCTATGACTCCCTGGTGGCTCTGCTGGATCAGGCCTGCCACAAATACGCGCGTAATGTCGCGCTCGTGTCGCTCGGGCATCGCCTGCGTTATGCCGAGCTCGACCGACATGCCGACGCCGTGGCGGCCTGGCTGCAGTCCGCCGGCCTGCCGGCCGGCAGCCGGGTGGCGCTGATGATGCCCAATGTCATGGCGTATCTGGTGATCCTGCTCGGCGTGCTGCGCGCCGGCATGGTCGTCGTTGGCGTCAACCCGCTCTACAAAGAGCGCGAACTCGAGCATCAGCTGCGCGACAGCGGTGCGCGGGCCATATTCATACTCGAGAATTTTGCGCCGGTGCTGGCCGAAGTTCCCGATGCCGCGCGGCCGGAGCGCGTCGTGCTCGTCTCGGTTGGCGATCTGCTGGGCGGCAAGGGGTGGCTGGTGAATTTTCTGGTTCGCCATGTACAGCGGCGCGTGCCGCGGTGTCGCATCGGCGGCGCGGTGCGCTTTGGCGCCATGCTGGCTCAAGGGGCAAAGGTTCCCCGCCGGCCCGTTGCCGCGGCCATGGACGACGTGGCGGTGCTGCAGTACACCGGAGGCACCACCGGCGTTCCCAAAGGGGCCATGCTGACACACCGCAATCTCGTCGCCAATATTCTGCAGGTCGATGCCGTGGCGCGCCCGGTGCTGCGCGACGAAGCGATGACCATCATGACCGCCCTGCCGCTCTACCACGTTTTCGCGCTCATGGTTTGCGGGCTGTTCGCCGTGCACAAGGGGATGCGCAGTGTGCTCATTGCCGATCCGCGCAACTTGCGCTCCATCGTCGGCGCGTGGCGGCGCGACCCGGCGCACATCTTTCCGGCGGTCAATACGCTGTTCAACGGACTGGCACATTTCCCCGCGTTCTCGCGGCTCGACTTTTCGGCGCTGCGGCTGTGTTTCGGTGGCGGCGCGGCGGTGCAAGAGGCCGTCGCCGACACCTGGCGGCGCGTCACGGGCCGGACCATCATCCAGGGCTATGGGCTTTCCGAAACCTCGCCGCTCGTTTGCGTGAATCCGACGAATTCACAGTCGTACTCGGGTGATATCGGTTTGCCGGTGCCCTCCACCGATGTCGTCATGCTCGACGACGCGGGTCGCGCGCAGCCCTATGGTTCACCGGGCGAGCTGGCGGTTCACGGCCCACAGGTGATGAGCGGTTAC
This sequence comes from Candidimonas sp., assembly GCA_004298545.1. Lineage (GTDB taxonomy): Bacteria > Pseudomonadota > Gammaproteobacteria > Burkholderiales > Burkholderiaceae_B > SCQX01. The sequence continues at coordinate 3,324 of SCQX01000197.1, forward strand.
TGGGAGCGCCCGGACGAAACCGCCGACGTGTTCACTGCCGATGGGTTCTTTCGCACGGGAGACATCGCGGTAATGAGTGGTGAAGGCCGCGTGCGCATCGTCGACCGCAAGAAGGATCTCATTCTGGTGTCTGGGTTCAATGTTTATCCGGCCGAAGTGGAAGAGGTCGTGGCCTCTCATCCGGGGGTTCTGGAGTGCGCGGTCGTGGGGGTACCGGATGCGCGCACGGGCGAAGCGGTCAGGCTGTATGTGGTTCGTAAAGACCCGGCGCTTACCGCTGACGAGGTGCTTGCGTGGTGCGCCGAGCGGCTCGCCGCGTACAAGCGCCCCCATGCTTGCGAATTCCGCGATGCCCTGCCCAAGAGCAATGTCGGCAAGATATTGCGGCGCGTCCTGCGCGACGGGGCGCTGGCCGCGTCTGGCGCGTGATTTTCAAGGGTGACGCGTCAGGTGCGGCTGGATCAGGTCGTCGAGGGCGGCGGCGATGTGGGGGTTTCCGGCGTAGATATAGCCGCTCCATGGCCACGGTTCCCGGTGGTGCATGTCTTCGACCACGCCACCAGCCTCGCGCACGATGATGGTGCCGGCGGCCACGTCCCAGGGCGCCAGGCCCATTTCCCAGTAGCCGTCGTAGCGGCCGCATGCCGTCCAGGCGAGATCCAGCGCCGCGGCGCCCATGCGGCGTATGCCGCGAGTGCGCTGAATGGCTTCGTGCAAGGTGGGCAGGTATTGGTCGGCGAACGAAAAATCGCGAAACGGAAACCCTGTGCACAACAGCGATTCAGCCAACGCTTGCGTGGAGGAGCAGACGATTCTGTGTTCGTTGAGCCACGCGCCCACCTTGTGCAGCGCGGTGAAGAGCTCTTCGCGGTTTGGATCGTAGATGACGCCGATGACGGGCGTGTCGCGTGTGAGAGGCGCGTCGTCGCAGCCGAGGGCGCCGGCGTGCGCGATGAGGGCGATGGATATCGCGTAGTGTGGAACGCCGTGCAGGAAATTCGTCGTGCCGTCGAGCGGGTCCACATACCAGGTGGCGGCGCCCGCCGGCCGCCCGCCCGTTTCTTCCGCGACGATGCCGAACTCGGGCGTGCGCTCCCGCAGCAGTTCGATGATGGCGGCCTCCGCCTCGCGATCGGCTTGTGATACCAGGTCGTTGTGAGCCTTTTGGTCGACGATCAGATCGTCTCTGTTCGAAAAGTGGGTCTGCAGTATCGCGGCGGCCGCGCGTGCGGCGCTGACCGCGGCGTCGAGACAATCGCTCAAAGGAAGTCGAGTAGAAGGCATACCATTGGCAACGCGGGTTGGGGAGACAGTGCGGGCTTGCTGAGATGTGCCGGTGGCACGGCATAAGTGTACGCAACATTGCCGGGACCGTCCCGCCGGGCGCGTCATAATGGTTGAACTGGCCGGCATGACGACCGTGGTTGTTGTTTTTTCGGCGAAGTGGCGAGGACCACGCATCGTTGGGGGCCTCGCATCGTTCAACGTTTTTGGGATGGCGGAACATGGGAGGCCCTTATCGGCCGCTCGAGGCGGCTTGCGCTGTCGCCGACACGGGCGGGGCACCGCGCAGCCCGCGCTACGACGACGTCTATCATTCTTCTTCGGGCGCGTTCGGCCAGGCGGCCCATGTATTTCTGGGCGGCAATGACTTGCCCACCCGGTGGCGGGGGCGAAATCGCTACACGGTGTGCGAAACGGGATTCGGCCTGGGTTGCAATTTCCTTGCCCTGTGGCGGGCGTGGCGTTGCGATCCGCGGCGTTGCGCGCGGCTGCACGTCATTTCGTTCGAACTGCATCCGTTCTCGCGATCCGATCTCGCGGCGTTCCTCTTTCCGCTACTGAGCGGCCCCACGCGCGCGCTGGGCGATGCGCTGCTCGCCGCGTGGCCGCCATTGTTGCCCGGTCTTCATCGTCTGGAGTTCGAATCGGGCGCCGTCACGTTGACGCTGGGCTTTGGGCCGGCCCGCGCGCTTGCGCGGCAAGTCGAGGCATCCGTCGATGCGTTTTTCCTGGACGGATTCTCACCACGAAAAAATCCGGAGATGTGGGCGCCCGATCTGTTTGGCCAACTGGTGCGCATGGCGAACCGTGGTGCCACCGCGGCCACCTGGTGCTGCGCGTCAAGCGTACGCGGGGCGCTGCGCGACGCGGGTTTCCAGGTTGCCAAAGCTCCTGGTTTCGGACGCAAGCGCGAGATGACCGTCGCGACGCTGCGGCCAACCCTGGGGCATGCGCCGTTCACGTCTTCCCTGGCTGCCGGGCGTGTTCTGGTCATCGGCGGTGGCTTCGCCGGCGCGGGTGTGGCGCACTGCCTCGCGTTGCGGGGCATTGAAACCGTGGTGATCGACCCCGTGTTCACGCGTGGCCCGGGCGCGAATCAGCATGGGCATCTGGCGGCGGCCATGACGCCGCGCATCACGCGCGATGACGATCGCGGTGCGCGGCTGGCGCGCGCGGGGATGAGACAGGCATCGTTGCGCTGGGCGGGGCTGCCACCCGTGGCTCGTCCGGTGCGCTGTGGCGCGTTGTGGCTTGCCGGTGCGGAAAGCGATGCTGCGCGGCACCGCGCCACGCTGGGGGTACTCGGGTTTCCGCGTGAGTGGGTCCGTTGGGTAGAGCGCGACGAGGCGTGTGACATTGCCGGCATGGCCGTCGCCCGTGGTGGCGTGTTCCTGCCCGAGGGGCGCTGGTTGCGCCCGGAGCCTCTTCTGGCGGCGCTGTTCGGGCGAAATGGCGTCGTGTGCCTGCCGGCCACGGTGGGCCGGCTCGTCGCGGTAGAGGGCGGCTGGTCCGCGCGTGACGAGAATGGCGGCGAAATCGCCGCGGCGCCGGTCGCCGTCTTGGCCAATGCGGGGCGGGCGGCCGCGCTGCTGCGTCCGCTTTCATGGGCGGAACGGGCGCCACGGGTGATGTCCATGGAGGAGGTCGCCGGGCAAGTCAGCTACTTTCGCGTCGGTTCCCTCGTATCGGCCGCGCGCGTGATCGTGAGCGCCCGGGGCAGATACTGGCTTCCCCCTGTGGACGGGGTGGGTGTGGCGGGCGGAACGTACGCGCCGTCGGGAATGGCGGCGGTGAGTGAAAAAGGACACAGAGAAATTGCAGCGCGCCTTGCCACCTTGCTGTGCACGGATGTCGATGCGGTGATGGGCCGCCTGGCAGTCCCCGCGGGTTGGGCGGGGCGGCGGGCGGTTGCCAGCGGACGGCTGCCCGTCATCGGGCGCATTGCCGGCGCGCCGGGCTTGTGGGCTGCGTGCGGCTATGGCTCGCGCGGGTTGACGTGGTCGGCTCTGGCGGGCGAGATCGTTGCCGCCGCGTTGGCTGGCGAACCGGTTCCGCTGGAACGCGATCTGCTGCGCGCGGTGGCGCCCGGCTGAGGCGGGCGGCCTGGGTTTCAGTGGCACGGATTTGCAAAATTCTGGCACGAATCCGCGAAGCTCCGTCTGGCGACTCCCTCGCCACCGGTTTCATTTCGTCGCTCGAATCGACGCTTGAATTGGCGGAAATTTCGCCGCGCGATTCCATTTCATGACGGAAATCTACAAAAAATGGCATACCCGATTTTATTTTGTAGCGCAAATCCGTCAGAATATTAACTTTTGAACACTTTTGGGCCGAGGCCCGGGGATTGCGTTGTGCCGCCCAAGTCTAATCTCGTTCACCTGCCGCTGCTGGATTCACTACAGTTTCTAACGGCGAAGCCCGCGGTGGCGGATTTTGCATTCGCCGAAGACGCCGGTAGGCTGCTTCGCGTAGAGGCCCACGCGCCGGGCGTGTACCGATTGCGGTGCGGGCGCGCGGAGCGCGTGCGCGACGACAAACCCAGCGCGCGCGCGCGGGCGCTGGCGGAACTTCTGCTTGCCAGACAGGACCCGGTGGGCGAGTTCGTGGCGAGTTCCGCAATCGATCTTCCCGGGGGCGGTTGGCGGCTGGAGCAGGGTGACGTCGCCCTGGAACTCGACCAATCTCCCGTTGGATTCACGTTGCGGCGCGGCGGAAAACCGGTGCTGCGTCTGGTCGAGGTGGCTGACGCGAACAGCGAACCGGACGGATCGGTGGGCGCATGGCGGTTGGTCTTCGATCTGGATGTGGACGATGGCTTGTATGGCCTGGGCGAGACGCGCGCCGATCTTGATCGCCGGGGCGAGCGCCTGGTCTCCGACCACACCGCCGATCGCACGCTGCCAGTGGTGTGGAGTCCGCTGGGCTGGGGGCTTTATTTCAATACGCTGGCCCAGGTCGTGCACGACCTGGGGGCGAGCGATCCTGACCAGTATGTGGTGGAATTCGATGCGCCGGTACTCGATGTATTCGTCTTTGCGGGCGACCCGGCCGAAATTCTCAATCAGTACACCGCCCTGGCCGGGCGGGCGGGCCAGCCCGGACTATGGCCGATGGGGGTCTGGCTGAGCCAGGCCCCGGGTCAGTCGGTCGATCAGCTGGTCGATACGGTCGAGGGCCTGCGCACCGCGGCGCTTCCGCTCGATGTCGTCCGGCTGGCGCCACCGGCGGCGTATGGGTTCCAGGCCGACAAGCCGTCGCTGGAGTGGGACGCCAATCGCATTCCCGACGCCCGCGATCTGCTGCATCGCCTGGGGGGCTTGAACGTTCAGCTTGCGGTGCCTTCGTTTCCGGGGGTTGGGGCCGACACGGGGCTGTTCCGCGAGTGGGAAGATCGCGGCTGGCTGCTCATGAACGACGACGGCACCGCCCACACGTTCCCGGGCAATGCCCTGACGTCAGGGCGCCCCTATGGCCTGCTCGACCTCACTCACAAGGACGTGTTCAACCTGTGGGTCGAGCGGCAACGCCAGATAGTCGACGACGGCGTAGGGGCGCTGGCTTGCGACGCTCGGTTCGACATCCCCGATGGCGTCGGCGCGCGTGGCGGCGAGGAAGGGTCGGTGTTGCGCACGCTGTATCCGCTGCTGGTTCGGCGGGCCTTGTTTCAGGCGGTTGCCGGTCACAAGACGCCGCAGGAGGGCGTGGTGTGCGGCACCGATCTCTTTCCCTCGGCGCAACGCTATGCGTGGCAGATGGAGTCGCCGGTTTCGAACGACTGGCAGGGGTTCGAGCAGTCGCTGCGCATGGCGCTGTCAACGGGCAACAGCGGCGTTGCCGCACAGATGCACGGTCTGGGGTGCGCGCTGCGGCCAGACGGTCATATGGCGCCCGAACTCTATGTTCGCTGGCTGGCCGCGAACGTTTTCTCGGCAAACTTCAGTTTCCAGGCGGTGCCGTCCCTGTTGCCCGGCGCCTTCGACGACGGCACGCGCGAGTTGGCGCGGCACTGGCTGCGCTGGCGCTACCGCCTGATACCCTACGTGCTGGGCATCATCGAAGATGCTGTGCGCGGCGGCCTGCCGGTGCAGCGTTCAATGGCCCTGGCGTTTCCCGCCGATCCCATGGCGCAGGTCTGGGATACGCAATATCTTTTCGGGCCGGCGTTGCTGGTGGCGCCCGTATTGCATCCGGGTATTGAGACGCGCGTGTATCTGCCGGCGGGCGATGCGTGGTGGAACCTGAACACCGGCCGGCGCCACGAGGGTGGAACCACCTGGACCGTGACAGCCGGGCTCGACACGCTGCCGGTGTTCGGCCGCGAGGGGCACATGCTCTGCCTGGGGCCGGCGGCGCAGCATACGGGGGAATTCAATTCCGCGCGCATCCTGGAAGAGGTATGGATGTTCGGCATGCCCGAGCACAGCCCGGTAGTCATGCGAAACAAGATCCGCGTCATGCAGATGCAGGGCTCGAGCTACATCAAGGGACTGGAGGGCTTGCGCATTCTGCCGTCCGAGGGCCTGGAAGTGAAGCGCCGCGGCGCCGAGGTGCGCATCTCGCGCATCCGCTGAGCGGTCTGCCGGGTGCGTGGCCGACGTAAAGTGCGTTTGACAGTGACTGTCGATCGCCGCATAATTTCGCTTTTTCTCTAGCGTAACGGGTTGGTAGCTCAGCTGGTAGAGCACCGGACTTTTAATCCGTTGGTCCCGGGTTCGAGCCCCGGCCAGCCCACCATCACCCTTCATCAGGCCAAGCCAACCTAGCTCAAAAATCAACGAAAAGGCCTATTAGAAACAAACACTTCGTCTCAAGTTAGAGCATCAAAACGTCTCAAGTCCGCTCAAGCCAATTCAGCTTGAATCGGGCTTTTTTTGTACCCCTGTTGTGCCCCATACTAGAAAAAACGGGTTCAGCGATTTCTAGGGGTACAAGATGAGTTTAGAGAAGTTGAAGGAGGCGCGGCGGTGCGAGGTAGCGGTCCTGCCACCAGGTAGAAGTGAGCTTCACTTGAATGACGGTGGCGGCCTGTACCTGAGAATCAGGCCGGGTGACAATCGAAGCTGGGAGTTCAAGTACACCAGTGCTGGGGTGGCGCACAAGCTGGGGCTGGGTGGCTACCCCGCCGTCAGTCTAGCCGGGGCACGGGCCGCAGCGGCGGGAGCGCGGGATTTACTGGCGCAAGGGATCGATCCGCGCGAGGAACGGCGCAAGCGGCAGGAGGAAGCCGCAGCCACCGCAAGGCGGCGGAAGACGTTCGGGGACCTCGCGGTGGAGTGGATCGAACAGGCGGCCGTTGATGGCAACTGGTCCTCTTCCTATCGTGAGAGGCAGGTGGGTGTCTAGAGGTTCCGGGCCGATTCATTACCAGAGCCTGTGGGCCGGTTGATCGCTTTTCGCCAAGGCCCTGTGTGTCGCGTTGGCCAAGCATCCCGTTTGGCTGATTTGACTCGTTTCCGAATCGGTTCCTCTTTTCCGAACCTGTCTCCGGCGCCACAAGCTGTATTTCAGGCCGGGCGCATCAGGATCGGCACGCCGGTCTTGCGCAAGCAACCCGCGGTTACGCTACCCAGGAGCGCGGTTTCGAGTGCGTCCCTTCGCCGTGTGGCCATTGCCAGGATGACGTCGTGGCATCCGGTGAGGTGGTCGACTATCGCTTCGACCGGGTTGCCATGGAGTACGTCCCAGCTGATTCGTATGCCGTACTGTTTGCCGAGCAGCTTTGCCTTGGAACGAACGTAGCTGGATTCCATCAATGCCATTTCGCCCTCTGACACCTCACCGACATCAGCCGCATTGAGGGGGTGAACGGCGTTGACCACCTCCAACTCGGCGCCAATCCAGCGGGCGAACTCGGCCGCGTCACTTGCGATAGCTTCAGAAAGCTCACTGCCGTCGAGCGAGAGCACCACACGGCGGAGTGTTACTGGCGGATGCTTCGCGCCATGGATTCCGGCCGGGTGATACATAAGTATTGGCTCTTTCGCTTCGCGCATGATCTGTTGTGCCACGCTGCCAAGCACGAGCTCGGCCAGCCCGGAATGCCCTCGTGAAGTCATTGCCAACAAGGTCGCCGGCTCGTGGCCGGTTTCTTCAAGTAGTGCGCGGGCCACACTGCCGGACTCTTGCAGGCACAGGCCGCGCGCACCGTGGTTAGCGGCAACCCGATCGATGTAGTCCCTCGTTTCATCTTCACTCGAGATTCGATCCGCCACGCGCAGTAGCGATAGTTCGGTGCCGTGAATAGCGGCGAGGCTCACCGCGTAGGGGAGGACCTCTTCCGAAAAACGCGAGCCATCAAGTGGAACCAGTATGCGTTTGTACATGGTTGGTGACTCCAAAAGACGCTCGTAGAAATCTTCCCCGGACTTCCAGGGATTTCCAAACCGCAAACCAGTCTACCTCCATCACCGCGAAAAAAATTGCTTAATGTCAAAAAGCCCGCGTGAGCGTGTTCAGGGTGCCGTTTTGCTGATTCGCGTATTCGGGCGTTCATCCGCAGTGTCTGCGCTCAGGGTGCGTTGGTGGCACTTGGCCGTGGGCGGGGTTGACTAAAGTCAAGATGATGATGCCGGCAAAGAATAGTCTGGGAGGCACGAGTCGTTGCGCCATCACCGGCCTGATCGCGGAACCCGGAGCGCACTGCGGTCACGGCCGCTGTACCGGGAGGAGTCTGAAAGTGGGGAAAGAATTATGAACGATATCCATCGTACCGCTCTGGTCACCGGTGGCAATCGGGGCCTGGGCGCGGCGATTGCGCACGCGCTGCATGACGCCGGGCATACCGTGATCATCACGCACACGCCAGGCAACACCACGGTCGGTGCCTGGCTGCGGGCACAGGTGGATCAAGGGCGCGCGTTCGTCGCGTACGGCGTCGACGTGGCCGACCATGAATCGGCCGAGGCGCTGGCGCGCCGCGTGCATGCCGACGGTCACGCCATCGACATCCTGGTCAACAACGCCGGCGTCACACGAGACGTGACGCTGCGCAAGATGGACAAGGCAGACTGGGATACCGTACTGCGCACCGATCTGGACTCCATGTTCAACGTGACCAAACCTTTCCTGGATGGCATGTTGGAACGCGGCTGGGGCCGCATCATCAATATCGCGTCGGTCAATGGCAGCAAGGGCCAGTTTGGCCAGACCAATTATTCCGCGGCCAAGGCGGGTGTGCATGGTTTCACCAAGGCGCTGGCGCTGGAAGTGGCGCGCAAGGGCGTTACGGTGAACACTGTCTCGCCCGGATATCTGTCCACCAGAATGGTCGTGGACCTGCGCGTAGACGTGCGACAGCAGATTCTGGCCGGCATTCCCGTCGGGCGGTTGGGGGAACCCCGGGAGATTGCGGCGCTGGTCGCTTTCATCGCCAGTGATGCCGCGGCCTTCATGACGGGTAGTAACGTTGCCATGAATGGCGGCCAGCACATGTACTGAATCAGCGCCGCGAATACCGGTGCGAAAGGAGTTCAACAATGGCCAGGATGATGAAAGCCGCGATCTTCGTGGGACGCGGGCGTATCACGCTCGACGATAAACCGGTGCCTACCGTCGGCCCCGGCGATGCGCTCGTGCGCGTGACGACGACCACGATCTGCGGCACGGACGTGCACATTCTCAAGGGCGAGTACCCGGTAAAAGAGGGTTTGACCATCGGTCACGAGCTGGTCGGTGTAATCGAGAAGGTTGGCTCGGCCGTCAGCGGTTATCACGAGGGTCAGCGCGTGATCGCCGGTGCGATCACCCCGAGCGGTTGGAGCAACGCATGCCTGTGCGGCGCGCACTCGCAGGACGGTGCCGGCACGGCGCACGGCTGGAAGCCGATCGGTGGCTGGAAGTTCGGCAACACCATCGATGGCTGCCAGGCGGAATACGTCCTCGTCCCCGACGCCGTGGCGAACCTCGCGCCGATTCCCAATGCGCTGAGCGACGAGCAGGTGCTGATGTGCCCGGACATCATGTCCACCGGTTTTGGCGGCGCCGAGCGCGCGGGCATCCGCATCGGCGACATGGTCGCCGTGTTCGCCCAAGGTCCGATCGGGTTATGCGCCACTGCCGGCGCCAAGCTCAGCGGTGCGAGTATGGTGATAGGCGTCGACCGGCTGCCCGAGCGTTTACGCATGGCGCGGCAAGTGGGCGCCGACCATGTCGTCGATGCGAGTCGCACCGACGCGGTCGAGGAAATCCGGCGGCTTACCGACGGCCGCGGTGTCGACGTTGCGATCGAGGCGCTTGGCACGCAGCAGACCTTCGAGTCGTGCCTGCGCGTGCTGCGGCCGGGAGGCACACTATCGAGTCTCGGCGTCTATTCTACGGACCTGAGGATTCCGCTCGATGCGTTCGCCGCCGGGCTTGGTGACTATCGCATCGTCACGACACTGTGTCCGGGTGGCAAGGAGCGCATGCGGCGTCTGATGTCGGTCATCGAGGCGCGGCGCACTGATCTCAGCGAGATGGTGACGCATCGTTTCAAGCTCGACCAGATCGAGGAAGCATACGAGCTGTTCGCCCACCAGCGCGACGGTGTGCTGAAAGTCGCGATCACGCCGTGACGCGGCGCTGGATCGTAGCGTGATTTGCCAGTGATGGTGCACGCATCTCAAAGCATTGGGAGAAACGACGCATGGGCTCTTCGACACAGAGGCATCTGGCGATCTTGCGCGAGTCGCTGCTGCGGCGCCTGCATGAGTTGCAGGCGCAAGTGCGAACAGCCGAGGCGGCCGGCCGAGGCGGCGAAGGCGGTGATCGAGAGGTGCGCGACTTCAAGGACGAAGCGACGCAGCTTGCCGATGATGTGGTTGACGCCGTCAAGGTGTGGCGCAGCATCGACGAGCTACAGCAAGTCCAGGCGGCACTGTCGCGGCTCGACTCCGGCGTGTATGGCAACTGTGTCGACTGTGGCGAGCCGATTGCCTTCGAGCGGCTGCGCGTGCAGCCGGCTGCCGAGCGTTGTACGGTGTGCCAGGAGGCGTTCGAGGCGAGGGTGCGTGCCGCCACGGACGGCCGCTCTCCGACCGGCGGCGGCGCCGCCCGCCGGCCGTGATCGGGCGTTCCGGTTTGACGCGGGTCGCGCGTGTTGGTCGGCGACGTGCTTCAGATACCGACTGGCGCGTGTGTAAAGGTGGGCTTCAAGCGAGTTGGCGACCAGGATGATGTCGTGCGTCGGCATGGTGCTGGTTTCTCGAAAGTGGGATGTGCGGGCCGGCGTTCAGCGGATGTTGCTCGTTTGGTCTGCCCGTGCCGCGGACGGTGGCCGAATGGACCGGCTCCTTCGGCCCATGGTGGCGTCGAGTAACGGCCACAGCTCGGCAAGCGGACGTGTGTTCAGCACGTCGGCCGCTCGCAGCCAACCGCGGCGGGCCTGGCCGATGCCGAAGCGCAAATGGTCGAAATCGCCGATACCGTGGGCGTCCGAGTCGATGGCGACCAGTACGCCTTCGTCGCGTGTCATGCGGCAGGCCAGATCGTCTAGGTCCAGTCGCTCGGGCTGGGCGTTGAGTTCGACGAAGCACCCGCGCTCGCGCGCTTTACGCAGCACGCGTGGCAGATCAATGTCATAAGGCCGCCGCTCGTCGAGGAGGCGGCCCGTTGGGTGCGCGAGCAGGCTGAAGTGCGGGTGGTCCATCGCGCGCAGTAGCCGCTCGGTCTGCCGTTCACGCGTCAGGTCGAAGTAGTCGTGAACGGCGCCCACCACGAGATCCAGCCGTTCGAGCACCGTGTCTGGTAGATCGAGCCTCCCGTCTTCGAGGATATCGACCTCGATGCCCTTGAGCAGGGTGATGCCTTCGAGGCGTCGGTTCAGCGCGTCGATGGCGTCGATCTGGCGCGCCAGCCGCTCCGCATCCAGCCCACGGGCCACGGACAGGTGAGCGGAATGCTCGGTGATCGCGAGGTATTCGAAGCCGCGCCGCCTGGCCGCCAGAGCCATCACCTCAAGGGTGTCGCGGCCGTCACTTTCGCGGGTGTGGGCGTGCAAGTCGCCGCGCAGGTCGGACAGGGTCACCAGTGCGGGCAGCGTCCTCGCCTGTGCAGCTTCGATCTCGCCAAGGTTTTCCCGCAGTTCGGGCGTGATGAACGGAAGACCAAGCGCCGCATACACTGACTTCTCCGTGTTGCTGGCGATGCGTCGGCGGCCGCGGTACAGACCGTATTCGTTGAGTTTGAGTCCGGCGCTCTGCGCCAGCTTGCGCAGCGCGATGTTGTGCGCCTTCGAGCCGGTGAAATAGAGCCAAGCCGCCCCGAAGCTTGCCGCTGGCACTGCGCGCAGATCGACCTGCAGGCCGCTGCGCAGTACGACGCTGGCACGCGTGTTGCCGCGCATCAGCACCCGCGCGACTTGGTTGCCGTGCGTGAAGCGCTCCATTACCGGGCTGCCACGCTCCACCGCCACCAGCAGGTCCAGGTCGCCCACCGTGTCGCGCTGGCGACGCAGGCTGCCGGCGGCCACGGCCTGCTTCACCCCCGGCATGCCGGCCAACTCCGCGAGTATGGCGTCAGCCAGCTGCATGGCTGCCGAGAGCTTCACCCGCCGCTCTTGCTGCAGCTGGGATTGCACGGCATCCAGAATTTGTCGCTGCATCTTCGCGCCGAAGCCGTGCACACCGCTGATTCGCCCATCCCGAGCCGCTGCGCGTAGTTGTTCCAGCGTTCCGATTCCCAGCTCATCGTGCAGCAGTCGTACCCGCCGTGGGCCCAGTCCGGGGATCTTCAGTAATGCCGTGATTCCCGCAGGCAACTCCCTGCTCAGGCGTTTCAGTAGTGCGCAGGTGCCCGTGGCGACGATCTCCGTGATTTTGCTTGCCAGGTCGGGCCCGATTCCGGGCAGGGCATCGAGATCTTCTCCGCGTTCGACCATTTCGTTGGCGCTGCGTTCGAGGTTGGCGAGCGTGCGCGCAGCGTTGCGGTAAGCACGGATGCGGAAGACATTGGCGCCCTGCATGTCGAGCAGGTCGGCGATTTCGTCGAAGACGGCGGCGATGTCGGCATTGGCGATGGGCATGTTCATCACCCCGTGGTGGCACCTACCGGCCACTCTAGCGGGATGGCGTCAGGCCATATTGCCCTATGTCAAGTACTTTGCTGATGACAGCGTGGGCCGCAGCGTCGGTGATTGCTCTAGATCAGGATGGAGTGACCCGGATGCGACATTATTGACACGCGAGCAGCATTTTGCGAAGGGGAATAACCAATGTCTGCCATTCGTCCCGATCTCTCAGGCGTTACCACCATACTGCCGCCTGTTCCGTCGAATGCCGCGGGTCTGCGCGCACTGACTGGCGCTCAGGATTTTATGACCCGGGCGCTGCATCTCATACCGACGCAACGGATTGCGTTGGCGCTGAGCGTCGGCTATCCAGGGAGTGGTTGGGTATGACGGTACGAAACTTGGAATACGCGTTTCGTCCGCGGTCAGTTGCTGTTTTCGGGGCGTCCGATCGGGGGGAGACTGTTGGCGGTGTCGTGGCGAAAAACATGCTTGAGGGAGGCTTCGGGGGCGATGTCTGGTTTGTCAACCCCAAGCATGCCACGGTGCGCAGCCATCCATGTTATCCCGATGCCCGGTCCCTTCCAGGCGTGCCCGATTTCGCCGTCATCGCGACACCGCCCAATACGGTTCCGAACGTTGTCGCCGATCTGGGGGTGAAGGGTTGCCGGGCCGCCGTGGTGATCACTGCCGGCATAACGAGGGAAAATGGCTTGTGCCAGGCGATGCTCGATGCGGCGCAGCCGAACCTCCTGCGCATCATCGGGCCGGATACGATCGGCCTGATGATCCCGCCCCTCAACCTCAATGCAAGTTTTGCGCACATGGCGCCGAAAGTGGGCAACATCGCACTGTTGTCGCAATCGGGCGCGATTGCGGGTTCGTTGGTCGACTGGGCTGCTGAACACGACGTTGGCTTTTCGTGTGTGGTGTCTCTGGGTGACATAGCCGACGTCGATGCGGCAGACTGGCTGGACCTGCTGGCGGGTGACGCACATACGCGCGTGATTCTGATGTATCTGGAATCGGTCGCCAATCCGCGCAAGTTCATCTCGGCCGCGCGTGCGGCGTCTCGGATCAAGCCGATCGTAGTCCTGAAGGCGGGTCGGCATGATCTGGCGGCGAAGGCAGCCGCTACTCACACCGGCGCCTTGTCCGGTTCCGACAGAGTGGTGGATGCGGCATTTTTCCGCGCGGGGATCCTGCGGGTCAACGGGCTGGCGGATCTGTTCGATGCGGCCGAGATCACCTCGCGTTTCTCTCCGTTGGAAGGGGCTCGTGTCGGCATCGTGACGAACGGCGGGGGAGCGGGAGTACTCGCCGTCGATGAGCTGTCGGAGCGCTCAGGCTCGCTGGCCGAGCTGTCTTCCGCCACGCTGCGGCGGCTGGATGCGGTGTTGCCGCCAGCCTGGTCGCACGCCAATCCCGTCGACATCGGCGGCGACGCGAATGCTCGACGCTACCAGGTGGCTGTGGAGAGCGTCGCCAATGATCCCGGCACGGATGTCCTGATGGTCTTCAATTGCCCGACAGGGCTTGTCTTTTCAACAGAGTCGGCGGTTGCCGTTTCCGGGCTGGCCAAGAACGGCATGATAGGCGGCAAACCGGTGTTGGCCTGTTGGCTGGGCGAGTACTCCGCGAAAGAGGCCCGGCGGATACTTTCCGAAAAGGGGGTCGCCAGTTTCGAAACGCCGGCGGACCCGGTGCGCGCCGTCGCTTATCTTGTGGATTGGTCGCGGGCGCAGAGAGCGCTGATCCGTGTGCCGTCGAGCCGGAGTGAGGACGTCGTGGCCGATCGCGGCGCTGCCCTGAGCCTGTTCCGGAAGGTCGCTGCGCAAGGCAGGCGCCTGTTGACCGAACCAGAGGCCAAGGCGGTGGTCGCGGCCTATGGCATCCCCACACCTGAAACCGTGGTTGCCGAGTCCCCCGCACAGGTCGCGAGAGCCGCGGCGCGGTTGCTGGAGAAATCGCCCTCCGTCGTCGTCAAACTGCTTTCCAGAGCGGTTTCTCACAAATCCGATGTGGGCGGAGTCGTGCTCAATGTCGATAGTGCCGAGGCGGCGCGGATCGCGGCCGAAGCGATCCGGCGGCGGGTCGACGAGTTGGCTCCAAAAGTGGCTATCGATGGTTATACCGTGCAGCCCATGGTCGTTCGCCGGTGGGCTCAGGAATTGATCCTGGGTGTTGGCAGCGACCCGATCTTCGGTCCCACCCTTCTGTTTGGCGCTGGCGGCACAGCCGTCGACGTGCTGGACGACACGGCAGTCGCCCTGCCGCCGCTCGATAGTGTCCTGGCGGGCGATCTGATTGACCGAACGAGAATCGGCAAACTACTCTCCGGTTTCCGGAATCGTCCGCCGGCCGATCGTGCGGCGATAGTCGCCGCCCTCAATGGTCTGTCGCAGATAGTCGTCGATTTTCCCTGCGTCGTTGCCGTTGACATCAATCCGTTGCTGGCTGATGCGCGCGGTCTCGTCGCTCTGGATGCCCGCATCGAGATCGATCCAGCCGCCGTCGAGCAACTTGGCCCCAATCCGAAACTCGCGATCCGGCCTTATCCCGCGCAATGGGAACGATCGTTTTCCAAGAAAGGGGATCGTTACCAGATACGTCCGATCAAGCCTGTCGATATCGACCTGTATCCCGACTTCCTGGCGAAAATCTCACCCGACGACATCAGATTGCGGTTTCTCGCAGCGCGCCGGGCGTTTCCGGACGAGATGCTGAAGCGGCTCACTCAGCTCGACTATGACCGCGACATGGCTTTCGTGGCTTTGAATGTCGAGAGCAAGACCCTCGTGGGTATTGCCCGCCGCTCCTCGACAAGTATCCGCGAAGTACCGGGCGAAACTCACTTCATCGTGAAAGCCAGGATGTCGGCTACTGTGTCGCCGGGCCTTTTGGATGCGTCCAGCCGGTGCCACGTGATGCTGCCGGTCTCTTTTTGCAGCTGCCGGTTCAGGACTGCGATGGTGGCATCCGAGGGGCCCCCCACGCGCCCCTCGACACGCCGCCGCAGCAGACCGGCAGGCGCGTCCAGCCAAACCCCGTGGAATGGCACGCCGCGACTCGCCGCGACGTATTCCATGCGCTCGCGGTAATCCGAACGATCGAAGACGGCATCGACGACCGCTGAGGCGCCGCTGCCGATGATCAGGTCCGCCTTTTTCTCCATCTCGCGATACACCGTTTCAGACACTTCCGGGCGGTACGCCTCTGTCGCGAGGCGAATGTCGGCACGCACCCCATACAGCGCTTTGCGGAGGTGGTCGCTTTCGATGATGCGAGCGCCCGGCGGCGCGCCGACATGCGCCGCCAGCGCCTCGGCAACCGTGGTTTTCCCGGATCCACTCAGGCCGCCGATTGCAATGAGACGCGGCGATCGATCGCCCGGCAGGTTTGTGGCCAGATGAAAGTAGGATCGCGCCTCAAGCGTCCGGTCGTCGGACGAGGGGCCGTCGTCCTCGGCCTGCATGGCAGTGACGTGTGCCCGTATCGCCGCCCTGACGGACATGAAGAACGGGAGGAGAACGAGGCCACACTCGTCACCCGTCTCGTCGAGGTAGCGGTTCATCACCAGGTTGGCGAGGTCCGGCGAGGCGCGGTGCCAAAGATCCATCAGAAGAAAAGCGAGATCGTAGAGGACATCGATCGTTGCGATCGAGTCACTGAATTCGATACAGTCGAACAGGCGCGGCTTGCCGTCCAGCAGGCAGATGTTGCGCAGGTGCAGATCGCCATGGCAACGGCGTACTTTTCCAGCGGATTCCCTGCTGTCGAGGAGGGCCGCGTGGCGAATGAGCGCCGCGCGCAGCGCGCTATCGAGTGCGTCGATTTCCGTTGCATCGAAGACGCGGCCGGCGAGGAAAGCGACTTTGTTGATGGCGAGAATGGCCGCCAGGTTGGCGGCACCGCCACCGCCATGCCTGACCGGAGCGGAATCATGAAAGTCGGCGATCGTGCGGGCGACTGAAGTCATCAGCGCTGGCGTCAGCCGGCGGGCGCGGGCCATCTCGTCGAGAAGGAACGACTGGTCGAACCGCTTCATCTCGACGACGGCGTCCACGAGTTGCCCCTGGCCGTCGAATTCCAGTGCCCCGTCGCGCGCACGGGTGATGCGCCGCACGCCGAGGTAGAGTTCCGGTGCCGCGGGCCGGTTGAGCGCAACCTCCTTCCTGCAGACCGCAAGCCGTAGCGCGGGCGTTGAAAAGTCGGCGTAGGGCAGCTTGACCGCGCGCTTCATCTTGAAGGCGCGATTGCCGCCAAGGAAGACACGCGACAGGTGCGTCTCGATGACTGCCACCGTACCCGTCGCCGCCAGCGTGGCGGGGTCCGTCAGAAAGGCGATCGTCTTTGTCTGGTCGTCTGGCTCCAAACCGGCTCCTTCATCGCAATTCGTGACCTGGATCGTGCCTTTTGTCAAAACGATCGCCGTGTCGACGCGCGAGACTATAGACTGAATGCTACGCGATTGCGCGGCGGCAGACTGCCTCTTTCCGTCCGAACATTGCGTGGACGCATGGGGCGCCGGGGTGACTTGGACACGATCCAATTTCTCGGGGGGATGCACATGGCACGGCCTGTTTTGGATGCGATCGGCGACGGTGTCGATGCCTATTGGTCGAAATCGGCAGAAGATCTGTTTGACGTGCTCGCCTCCCGGCCCGCTGGGCTTTCATCCGTCGAGGCCGCCGACAGATTGGCGCGCGTCGGCCCCAATGGCTTGGGAAAGAAGGGTACCGCCAATGCGCTGAGCACCTTCGCCAGGCAGTTTCGCAGCTCGCTGGTGCTGATTCTCGTTTTTGCCGCGATCGTGTCGGCGTTTGTCGGCGACGGCAGCGAGGCGGCAATCATTGCGGTGATCGTGGTGGCCAGCTGCTCTTTGAGTTTCACGCAGGAGTATGGGGCTTCCATGGCCATGCGGGCACTGACGGCGCGCATTGCGCGCAAGGCACGGGTCGTGCGGGATGGCCTCGAGCAGTCGGTTCCCGCCGAATCTATCGTGCCCGGTGATGTGGTCAGACTCTCGGCCGGTAATCTCGTTCCGGCCGATGGTGTCTTGATCGAAACGCGCGACCTCAGCGTCAGTGAGGCGGCTCTGACGGGTGAACCTTACCCGGTGGAGAAACGCCCGGGGCGGTCGTCGGTGCAAGCTCAGATAGGCCAGCGTGGCAACACCGTCTTCACGGGTACTTCAGTGCGCAGCGGTACCGCGACCGTCCTGGTGGTGCACACCGGCGCGCGCACCGAATACGCCGCGATCGCGGCCACCATCGCCCACAGTGCGCCCGAAACCGAGTTTGCCAGCGGCATTCGCCGCTTCGGCTACCTGATGACGGAGATCATGCTGGTCATCGTCATTCTGGTTTTTGCAGCCAACCTGCTGCTGCACCGCCCGCTGGTCGATTCACTGCTTTTTTCCCTGGCGCTGGCGGTGGGCCTGACGCCCGAACTGCTGCCCGCCATCATCTCGGTGACGCTGGCGCGTGGCGCGCGCACCTTGGCCGCGGGCGGCGTCATCGTGCGCAGGCTCGACGCCATCGAGAATCTGGGCAGCATGGATCTGCTGTGCACGGACAAGACCGGGACCCTCACCGAGGGTGTCGTCCGGCTCGATGCCTGCAGCGACCTTGCCGGTGCCGATTCGGCCGACGTCCGCTTGTGGGCCATTCTCAACGCCACACTCCAGTCGGGCATGATCAATCCGCTCGACGAGGCCATTGCCTCGGAGGCAAGCGGCACGGACTGGACGTCAGGTTGGGAAAAGGTGGATGAGGTCCCCTACGATTTCGTGCGCAAGCGCCTGACCGTCGTGGTGCGCCGGCCGGGAACCACCGATGATCTGATGATCTGCAAGGGAGCTGTCGACAACGTCCTGGCGGCGTGCTCTCACGTGCTCGACGGGACCGAGGCCAAGCCGCTCGAGCCCGCTCATGCCAGCGCGATCGAGGCCAGGATCCGGGGCTGGAGCGACCGCGGCTATCGGGTGCTTGGCTTGGCGATCCGGCACGTCAGAGCCACTTTGCGCTACGGCAGGCAGGACGAAACGGATCTGTGCTTCGCCGGCTTTCTTCTCTTCCTGGATCCGCCCAAGACCGGTGTGGCGGATGCACTGAAGGCCTTGCGCGACCGTGGCGTTGCGGTCAAGGTCATCACGGGCGACAACCGCTACGTGGCGACGCATCTGGCGCAAACGATCGGGCTTGGTCACCGCAGTATTCTCACCGGCGGAGAGCTGGCGGGCCTGACCAAGGAGGCGTTGTTCGGGCGCGCACTGCGCACGGATTTGTTCGTCGAGATCGATCCGAACCAGAAGGAACGCATCATTCAGGCCCTGCGGCGCCACGGCCGCGTCGTCGGGTACCTGGGGGACGGCATCAATGATGCCCCGGCGTTGCATGAAGCCGATGTCGGTATTTCGGTCGAGGGGGCTGTCGATGTGGCGCGCGAGGCGGCCGACATGATTTTGCTCGAGCGCAACCTCGGGGTGCTGTTGCGCGGCGTGGACGATGGACGGCGGACCTTCGCCAATACGATGAAATACATCTCCATCACCACCAGCGCCAATTTCGGCAATATGTTCTCGATGGCATTCGCCTCGCTCGCGCTGCCCTTTTTGCCGCTACTCGCACAGCAGATCCTGCTCAACAATCTTCTGTCCTCGCTGCCTTCACTGGCCATCGTGCGCGATCGGGTGGATGCCGAGCAGATCCGGCTGCCGCGCCGCTGGAATATCGGTTCGATCCGCCGCTTCATGGTTTACTTCGGATTGATCAGCTCGCTGTTCGACTTCGCGAGTTTTGGTTTCCTGCTTTTGGCGATGCATGCGGTCGCCGATGTTTTCCGCACCGGATGGTTCGTGGAGTCGCTACTGACCCAACTGGCGATCGTGCTCGTCGTGAGGACCCACAAGCCCTTCTGGCAGAGCCGGCCGGGAGCGCTGCTCGCGTGGCTGACGCTGTCGGTCGCCGTGCTGGCGCTGCTGATTCCGTACCTTCCGGGCGCCGACTGGTTCGGCTTCACCCCCCTGTCCTCCGCTACCCTGGCTGGCCTGCTGATCATCACGCTGCTCTACTTGGCGGTGTCTGAAACGACCAAACGTTGGTTCTTCAAGCGCGAGGACCGCCGGTTGGCACGCAGTCGCCGGCCGCCGTCACGGCGAAATTCGGTAATGCGTCGATGAGTATGGAATGAATTCAAGATTGGCGCACATAGGTGCCCGGAGCGGGCGTCAGGAGGGACGGGTCCGTGCCGGCTTCACCCAGCGTCCGTACCGCGGGTCGCGGCTTGCCCGAGTGTGCGCCGAGCCAGGCGTACCAGTCCGGCCACCAGGACCCGGCATGCATTGTGCTTGCCGCCAGCCATTCATCCGGACCCGTGCGCAGTCCAGCCGCGGCGCTTTGATGAACGCGATACCAGCGTCCGTGATGCCCGGGTTCGCTGACGATGCCCGCATTGTGTCCGCCGCTGGTCAGGACGAAACGGATGTCGGCATCGGTCTGGTAGTGGATTTTATAGATGGATCGCCACGGGGCGATGTGGTCCTTGTCCGTCCCCACTGCGAAGATGGGAATGCGAATGTTGCGCAGGGCGATCATATGGCCATCCACCTCGTAGCGACCCGCGGCCAGCTCGTTGTTCAGGAAGAGCTTGCGCAGATACTCCGCGTGCATGCGATAGGGCATGCGCGTGGAATCCGCGTTCCAGGCCACCAGGTCGTTGGGGGGAACGCGTTCACCCAGCAGGTAGGTGTGCACGGCGCGCGCGGCACTGTCGCTGATGGGGCGCAAGGATTGAAACGCGGCGGCCATCTGCTCGGCCGAAAGATAGCCCTGGGCCCACATCAGACTCTCCAGGAAATAGACTTCGCTGGCGTCGATGTAAAGTCCGAGCCCGCCCGGTTCCGTGAAGTCGGTCTGCGTCGCCAGCAGGGTCATGGTGGCCAGGCGCGTGTCTTCCCGCCCCGCCATTGCGGCGGCCGCGATCGCCAGCAGGGTGCCGCCCAGGCAGTAGCCGACCGCATGCACGCGTTGGCCCGGCACGATGCGGCAGACAGCGTCCAATGCGGCCATGAAGCCTGTGCGGCGGTAATCCTCCAGCGACAGGTCCCGGTCCCGGGGGCCAACGTTGCGCCAGGAAATGCAGAAGACGACGTAACCTTGCGCGACCAGGTGGCGGATCAGAGAATTTTCGGGCGACAGATCGAGGACGTAGTACTTCATGATCCATGCCGGTGTGATGAGGATCGGCTCCGGGCGGACACGGGACGTTGCGGGCGCGTACTGGATCAGCTCGATCAAATGGTTCCGAAATACGACTGCGCCAGGCGTGATGGCCAGGTTCTTCCCGACTTTGAAGCGTTCCATCCCCTCCTCGG
Organism: Candidimonas sp.; assembly: GCA_004298545.1. Lineage (GTDB taxonomy): Bacteria > Pseudomonadota > Gammaproteobacteria > Burkholderiales > Burkholderiaceae_B > SCQX01. The sequence goes on from SCQX01000197.1 coordinate 23,969, forward strand.
GTAGCAGGCTCAGCTTGCGCCGCAAGTCGGAGGCGACGTTGTCATATCCGGTGACGAGATTGCGCCCGTTTTCCGCCAAAGTACGCGCGAGCACCACGGGGTTCGACCAAAGAAAGTTCGCGGGCGAGAAAACATCGCACCACTGGCGCGCGCAGAAAGACATGAGATCAGCATGATGCCTGGCTACGCCGGGGACCTGACCGGTAGCTTCGATCCACCATTGACGAGTCTGCTGAAAGGCGTGTCGCCACAGGTTGAATGGTTCCAGTTTCCAGGCCGCCGGCTCGCTCGCATCGGCGGCGGTCGGAGCGGGGGGGTTCCTGCTCATCCCCGCCGCGGTGTGTGCGGCGTGATTGCTCAGCGCTCCCATTGCATGGGCGTATTTCAGCGCCAGTTCTAGTTGCTTTCCCGGCGCCGCATACAGGTGGATCCACCAATCGGTGAGCGCGAGCGCGAGGGCGGCCGGGGAAACGCCGCCAACCGCCTGCGCGATCGAAGCTTCCTTCCAGTGATTGAGCGCCTGGAACGGGTTTTCGTCTGCCTGCCCAGCCATGGCTTTACGCCCTGTGACTGGCGGCGCCCGGCGCGCTGCCGCCGGCGAGGATCCGACCGCCATTCTGCGCAAGCTGCGACATGTGCTCCCGCCAAGTCCGGTTGTTTTCCCGCATCGTGGCGGCGGCCGTGACGACGGCTTGGCGTGCGATCTTGTCGATTTCACGCAGATAGTCCAGTTCGCGCCCCAGCAGATCGGTCGCGAGCTTCTGCTGCAACGCCTGAATCCCATTGGCCGAAGGCATGTTTTCTATCTCGATGCTTGCCTGCTGCGCGAAAGCCAGCATTTCTTTGTCTGTTTTCAGTTGTAACGTACGCAGCTGACGCGCATAGTCAAAGTAATTCTCGGCCATGGCCAGGGCGGCATTGAGGCCGTACTTGTACAGCGTCAAATAGGACTCGTAATCAGATTGCATGGCGAATTCCTCCGGGAATGTTCGGGTCATCCGTGGAAGCCTTCGCGGCACGCCGCCTGGCTCCGTTGGCGAAGCGTAGTTTGTCCCGGCCTGCGCCGCTTGACGAAACTCAACCCGCGTGCATTTTCCTCCAACCCGGTTGCCGGCTAGTGGCGCGGCATTACCGGTGGCCCATGTTCCGTAGCGCCTCGATGTTGTGAATCTCCAGCCGTCGCCTATTCACCCTGATCAGTGCGGCTGCTTGCAAGCGGGCCAGTGTGCGGCACACGGTTTCCACCGTCATTCCCAAGTGTTTGGCAATGTCTTCCCGCGTCATCTTCAGGACGAACTCGCGGGGAGAATAGCCGTTGGCCGCCATCCGCTCCGACATTCCCATCAGGAAGTCGGCCACCCGCTCTTCCGCGGTCATGCAGCCCAGGGACATCAGCAAACGACCGAGTTCGTTGATGTCGTGGGCCATCATCTGGTTTATCAGCTGGGCGGCGGTGAAGTCCCGACGGCAATTTCCCATGAACTCGGGAAAAGGAAGAATACAGACGAGCGAGTCTTCCAGGGCGATGGCATCGCTGGTGTGCGTGCCCGCCTCGATCGCGTCCAGCCCGAGGATGGTCCCCGCGACGGGAAATGCGATGATCTGTTCCAGACCGAATGGATTGGTGGCACGGATCTTCACGGACCCGGAACGCAGCCAGTACAAGTTCCGCAACGTATCACCCGTACGGTAAATGGCGTCTCCCTGGTGGACGATCCGGCGCGCGCGCAAGGTCGCGGCCGTCGGCAGAGACCCTGCGTCCGGGACGCTGTGGCAGACGTGGGAGAGCAGGCAGATGTCGCAGTCGCCGGGTGCGGCGGCGCGTTGTCGCGCTGCAGGGTGGGGGAATGCGGAGATGGTTTCCATCGTCGCGCCTCATTGTGTCGGGTGGTTTGGAATCCCGCTGGAGAGGGCGGTACCCGTGACACACCCATCCCGAAAATCAGTGTGCACGGATGTGGCGTCGCGCGCTATCAGCGCGACTCGCCGGATTCTTGCCGAAATCACCTACAGGTGTAGGAAAATTCCTACACGACGGGATGAGGTTGCGCCGGTGGGGCGTCTGCGATTCAGAGGTTGGGGGTGTCTTTCTCGTCAACCAGGCGGTGTTTGATGGCGTAACGAACCAGATCCGTCTGATTGCGAAGGTGCATCTTGATCAGGATGCGGCTTTTGTAGGTGCTGATGGTCTTCACGCTGAGAAATAACAGCGCGGCGATTTCCGAGTTGCTCAGGCCGGTGGCCAAGTGCTGGAATACGGATAACTCACGATCCGACAGCAGCAGGTGGGGCAGGGAATCGGTCTGGCCGAGTCTCTCGAAAGCGATGTCTTCCGCCAGGGATTGACTCAGGTAGCGGCCGCCACCCGCCACTTTGCGGACGGCCTCCACCAGTTCTTCGGCAGCACCGTCCTTGGTCAGGTAGCCGGCCGCACCGGCCTTGATGGCGCGCTCGGCATACTGCAATTCTCCGTGCATGGTCAAAACCAGAATCGGCAATTCCGGGTGGTTGCGTTTGATCTGGCGGATCAGGTCCACGCCATCGCGGCCTGGCATGGACATGTCCAGCACGAGCAGATCCCAGGGGCGCGAGGCAAGCAGTTTCAATGCCTCGGCACCGTTGCTTGCTTCGCCCTCGACCGATATGCCGTCCGCGTGTTCGAGCAGGCGGCGAAGCCCGGCGCGCAGCAAGGTATGGTCGTCGGCCAGCATGACGGCAATCATGATGCCTCCCATGGCGACTCGGGGGGTTGCACCGGGATGTGGGCGTCCAAGCGGAACCCGCCTTTTTCCCGCGTGCTGATGGCGATATCCCCGTCGAGCAGCTGGACCCGCTCGCGCATGGCCTGCAGGCCCAGCGACAGCGGCGGCTTCTTCGCCAGGCGTTCGGGCGCGGCTCCCACGCCGTTGTCCTGGATGGTCAGTTCGAATTGTGATTCCGTACGGCACAGCCGCAGCGATACCTTGCTCGCCCGCGCATGCTTGACGATGTTGGTGAGCGCTTCCTGGACGATCCGGAACAATGTCGTAGCCACCGGCCTGCAGGGTTCCTCCTCGCCGATCTCGATCCGGGCTTCCGTGTCGATGCCGTATATCGATACGAAATTCGCCACGAGCCATTCGACCGCCGCCGCCAGGCCGAGGTCGTCCAGCATGACCGGACGCAAGTCGGAAGCAATGCGGCGCAGCGAGGCGAATGTTTCCTTTATCAGACGCCGCATGGCACGCACGTGAGCACGTAAGTTCGCGTCGTCCGGCGAAAGATCGGCTTCCAGGTGGGACAGCTCCATGGTCAGCGCCGTCAATGTTTGGCCGAGATCATCGTGCAGCTCCTGAGCGATGTGCCTTTTTTCCTGTTCGCGTACGTGCAGCAGCGCGTTCGACAGCCGGGTCAGCCCGTCGCGGGAGGCGCGCAGGGCCTGATCGACTCGCCGCCGTTCGGTAACGTCGCGCAGAAATATCGAGAGGAACACACCCGTCTTTGTCCGTATCTGTGCGGTCGAGGCTTCCACCGGAAACTCTTCTCCGTTCGATCTCAAGCCCCGCAGGGGAATGCCAAGGCCCGCCTGGCGGCTGGAAATGCCGGGATCCTCGACGTGACTCGCCGGTTCGGTGTGAGCGACCCGGAAGCGCGCTGGGATGAGCGTGTCGAGGTCCGCGCCGATAGCCTGCTCCGCGCTGTAGAGGAAAGCGCGCTCGGCTGCCGCGTTGAACATCACGATGCGCTGATGTTCGTCGATTGTGATGATCGGTTCGGCGGCAGACTGGATGATGTCGAGCAGTGGCGGCGAGCTGAGCAAGCGTTTCATTGCGGGAACGGTGCCGGTGTCCACCCAGATGGGTGACAAGCTATTGCAGCACACATTTCCGCGCCAGGCTACCGCCGAGTGGCGGAGTGGCTTCCCGGCGCTTCGGGTTAGAGGGGAGTGCCGGAATGAAGGTTCTGTCGGTGGGCCCCAGTGCGGAATCATCTCACCGGGCAGGGCCTGCCGCCGGCGTTTGTGCCGTGAGCGAGTACCAGAGACCTGCTTGGTAACGTGGTTGAAAAACATGGCGGCAGTTTTGTGGGTGGATTCGGCGCTTCCATGTTGGCGTGGTGCGCGTCATGCGCTTTGATATTGGTCAAGCAATAACCTGGTTTCCCGCTGGGCTAAGCGTGAATTAACAGCGGTGGTTGTGTCCCGCCGAACGGGAAACTGGGCGATGAGGCCTCGCCGCCTGGTGGGATCCTGCCGGATAGTTGACGAAGGTCATCACGGACGCGGCGCGGCGGGGCGATATTGCACGGAAGGCGGGCGGGTGCCCGCCGTTCACCAGTCAGGGAGATAGCCATGCCGCGCTTGATTCGATACAGCCCGTTTTCCGCTGAGCCGTTTGCAGACGTATTTCAAGCTTTCCTTCGGCCGATTCGGTCCGACCTGGATGACCAGGCACCCCGGATGGACATTGATGTCACCGAGGTGGGCGACAAGTATGTACTGAAGGCGGAGGTTCCGGGGATAGACAAGAAAGACATCTCGGTGGAAATCGACGGAAACACCGTGATGATATTGGCCAACAAGGAAGAGAACACCGAAGTGAAGGAGGCGGGCAATGTAGTTCGCCAGGAAAGGTACTGGGGGAAAATCCAGCGTTCTGTGTCACTGGCCAGCCCGATCGACGAGTCCGCCGCAAAAGCGGTTTGCGAGAACGGCGTCCTCGTTCTGACACTGCCCAAAGCGGCGGGCAGTCGGAACAAGGTACTTCAGATCGAATGAACTCACAGAATGTCGTCGCGGATGCACGCCTTGAGGTGGCCTGGGCTGACTTCGCGCAGGGGGGGCACACCCTCGGCGCACCGCGGTATGGCGTAGCGGCAGCGGGTGCGGAACACGCAGCCGGATGGCGGGTCGATCGGGCTTGGAATATCGCCCTTCAGCACGATGCGCTGGCGCGCGCTGTTCGGTTCGGGGACGGGAACGGCCGACAGCAGGGCTTCCGTGTAGGGATGCTTTGGCGCGCGGCAGACCTCGCGGCTGGGGCCGATCTCGACCAGTTTGCCCAGATACATCACCGCAATGCGGTCCGAGATGTGCTCCACCACGGCAAGGTCATGGGCGATGAACAGCAGGGTCAACCCAAGCTGCTTCTGGAGATCGATCAGCAGGTTCACGATCTGCGCCTGGATGGAAACGTCGAGCGCGGACACCGGTTCGTCGGCGACGATGAATTCCGGGTTCGATGCCAGCGCCCGGGCGATGCCGATGCGCTGGCGCTGGCCACCCGAGAATTCGTGCGGATAGCGGCGCATATGGTCGGGCGATAGCCCCACCATGTGGAGCAGTTCGCCGATGCGCTCGCGCTTGCGCGCCTCGCCTTTGACCAGGTGGTGGATGGTGAGCGGCTCGCCCACGATGTCGCCCACCCGCATGCGCGGGTTGAGCGAGGAGAATGGGTCCTGGAACACCAGTTGCATGCGCCGGCGCAGCGGCACCAGTTTCGAACGTGGCGCGTGCGTGATGTCCACGCCATCGAAGTGAATGCTGCCGGCGGTGGGTTCCATCAAGCGCAGCAGGGTGGAACCCACCGTGGTCTTGCCCGAACCCGATTCGCCCACCAGCCCCAGCACCTCGCCGGCATCGATGTGGAAGGATACGTCGTCGACCGCTTTCACACTGCGCGTGTTTCCATGGAGCGCCGCGCCGATTCCGGCACGCAGCGGGAACCATTTCTTCAGCCCGTCGACAACGACCAGCGGTTCACTGCTCATGAGGCTTCACCTTCGGATGCGATTTCGCGCCAGCGTACGCAGCGCACCTCGTGCCCCGCCGAGACCTCATCGAGTTCGGGCACCGCGGCGTCGCACCGCCCCTTGACGGCGTATGCGCAGCGCGGGAAAAAAGAACAGCCGCGCGGCAGGTTTTGCGGGTTGGGCATTTCACCTGGAATCGCGTCGAGATGCCCGAGTGGCGCGTCATCGGTCACGAGGCGCGGCACCGAGCGCAGCAACCCCATCGTATAGGGCATGCGGGGCTCGCGAAAGATCTGCTGTACGGATCCCACCTCCACGACGCGTCCCGCGTACATGACCAGTATGCGATCGGCAACTTGCGCGGCCACGCCGAGATCGTGCGTGATGAACAGGACGGCCATGCCGATTTCGCGCTGCAGTTCGGCGATGAGTTCAAGCAACTGCGCCTGAATCGTTACATCCAGCGCGGTCGTCGGCTCGTCGGCGATCAGGAGGCTGGGGCGGCACGACAGCGCCATGGCGATCATCACCCGTTGCGCCATGCCGCCGGATATCTGGTGCGGGTAGTTGCGCAGGCGTTTCTGCGGTTCGGGGATGCCCAGGCGCGCCAGCATCGCCGCCGCCAGGCGCAATGCTTCGCGTCGCGTCTTGTGTTGATGCAGAATGATTGCTTCCGCGATCTGGTCGCCGATGGTGTAGACGGGCGACAGGGAGCTGATGGGCTCCTGGAACACCATGGCGATGTCGTTGCCGCGCACGCGCCGCAGCTCGGCCCGCGACAACGTGAGCAGGTCGCGCTCGGCGCGGTCCTTGCCGCGAAACAGGATGCCGCCGTTGGCGACGACGCCGGGCGGATTTGGAACCAGCCCCATGATGGCCAGGCTGGTGACCGACTTGCCCGACCCCGACTCGCCGACCACAGCCAGCGTTTCGCCATCGTCGATATGGAACGTGACCCCATTGACGGCATTGACGATGCCATCGCTGGCATGAAACCGCACCTCGAGGTCCTGTACCTCCAGAAGGTGATTCTGTTCCATATTTTCCGCGACCATCCCGAAACTCTGGTGGAGGGATTCTAGCGGTCGCGCGTCCACTCGATCAACCCTACGGCGCGCAGCACCATGCGCAAATGCCTGGTGCTCGCGCCACGCGCGCGGTATATCATCATGGGTACGCGTGGGCTGTCGGCCGGTCGGCGACAGGCAGGTCGCCAGCCGAATCAGCCAAACGGGACACTGATTCCGGCGGAAGGACGAAACTCGGGCGCGAACCGCGGGCTCGTGAAAACAGGAGGTAGACAAATGCAATTGATGCAATTGCGACGTGCGTTATCGCTGGCCTGCGCGCTGGCGGCGGGTTTGGTGTTTTCGGGCGGCGCGGCCGCCGCCGTCGGCGATTCGCCGGAAACGCCGCTGGTGATCGCCTGGCAGGGGGGCGCCTCGACGCTCGACCCCATCATGCGCAGCGAGAACACCAATTACTCGTGGCAGCGTCATATATTCGACACGTTGACGCTTCTTGCGCGCGACGGC
>SCQX01000198.1 GCA_004298545.1 Candidimonas sp.
GCGGTGCTGCTGAGCTTCGACGACGGTTTTCACAGCTTCTACTCGCGCGCCTTTCCAATTCTGAAAGCGTTCGGCTGGCCGGCGGTGTGGGCCCCGGTGGGGGCGTGGGTGGGTACCCCGGCGAACGAAGCGGTGAACTTCGGCGGCGTGAAGGTGCCGCGTGGCCAGTTCGCAACCTGGGCGGAAGTGCGCGAAGTGGCGCATTCCGGGTTGGTGGAAATTGCCGCGCACACCTACGATCAGCACAAAGGCATACTGGCTAATCCACAAGGGAATCTGGAGCCGGCCGAGGCGACGCTGCGGTACGATCCGGCCACGAAAACCTACGAATCCGATGCGGCCTATCGTCGGCGCATCCACGACGACGCGCAGCGGATAACCGACAAAATCCGCGAAGTCACGGGCAAGGCGCCGCGCGTGTGGGTATGGCCGTATGGCGCGGCGGGCGGGGAAGCAATCAGCATCATCGGCAAGCAGGGTTACGAGGCGGCCTTCACGCTCGACGACGGGTTGGGGACGGTGAACCGCCTCATGTCGGAGCCGCGGGTACTGTTGACTGATTCGCCGGGCGTGGGTCACTTCGCTCAGGCCGTCACCGATACCGAGGCGCGCGCGAATATGCGGGTCGCCCAGGTGGATCTGGATTATGTGTATGACCCCGATCCCGCGCAGATGGACAAAAACCTGGGTCTGCTGGTGCAGCGTATTGCCGACATGGGCGTCAGCACCGTCTTCCTCCAGGCGTTCGCCGATCCGCAAGGCGACGGGCTGGTCAAATCGCTCTATTTTCCGAACCATTGGCTGCCCATGCGGGCCGATCTCTTCAATCGGGCGGTGTGGCAGCTCAAGAATCGCGCGCATGTCGATGTATACGCCTGGTTGCCCGTCTTGAGCTTCGATCTGAGTCCGTCCATTGCGCGCGTCGTGCGCTGGGATCCCGCGCACCCCGACGCGGCGCCGGCGGTGGACCCGGCACAGTACCGGCGCCTTTCACCGTTCGATCCCGCCGCGCGTGCCGCCATCGCGGGCATTTATGAAGACATGGCGCGCAGCGCGCCGATTGACGGCATTCTGTTCCACGACGACGCTGTTCTGAGCGACTTCGAAGATGCCGGCCCGTTGGCGCTGGCGGCCTACCGCAAGGCGGGGCTGCCGGGCTCGATACAGGCCTTGCGCGCCGATCCGGCCACGCTGCGGCGCTGGACCCGCTTCAAGACCCGCTATCTGATCGATTTCACGCAGACGCTGGCGCGTCATGTGCGCGCCGTTCGCGGTCCGCAGGTCAAGACCGCTCGCAATCTCTACGCCGAGCCAATTCTGAACCCCGCGAGCGACGCGTGGTTTGCGCAGGATCTGGGCGATTTTCTCAAGGCTTATGATTGGACGGTGCCGATGGCCATGCCATTGATGGAAAATGTTCCCGCGCGCCAGTCCGACGCCTGGATCGATCGCCTGGTCGCCGCCGTGAAGAAATATCCCGGGGCGCTGGATCGGACCGTGTTCGAGTTGCAGAGTCGCGACTGGAATCGGCCGGGCGCGCCGGCTGTCAGCGGTAAAGTGCTGGCTGGCTGGATGCGGCGTCTGCAGCTCGAGGGCGTGCGCAGCTTTGGCTATTATCCCGACGATTTCATCCGCAACCAGCCGGCGCTGGAAACCATACGGCCGGTCATTTCGAACGAGTGGTATCCCTACCGATGATCGATCGATTGTTCGCCTTTCTGATTTTGTGTGCTGTCCTGGGCGCGCCGTTCGGCGTTGCCCTGGCCTGGACGAGCGGCGCCATTCTCGACTTCGTGTTTTTTTACCCGTTGTTCATGTCGGGATTGTGGATGTTTGGCGGTTTGTATTATTGGTTGCACTGGGAGCGTCACTGGCCGTGGGGCGAGGGAACGCCGCCACCCCAATTGCGGGGGAATCCGCCGGTCTCCATCGTGGTGCCCTGCTTCAACGAGGTCGAACATGGGCGCTCGGCCATTCTGGCGGCGCTTGCCCAGCGTTATGCCAACGTTGAAGTCATTGCCGTCGACGATGGGTCGACCGACGGCACCGCCGCCATGCTCGATACCCTGGCGGCGGATCACGATCGGTTGCGCGTCGTCCATCTTGCCCAGAACCAGGGCAAGGCGATGGCGCTGCGCATGGGGGCGCTGGCCGCGCGCGGCGAGTATCTGGTCTGCATCGATGGCGATGCCATGCTGGATGCGGACGCGGTGTCTTATCTGGTGGCGCCGCTGCTGGACCACCCTCGCGTGGGCGCCGTAACCGGCAATCCGCGCGTGCGCACGCGGTCCACGTTGATCGGCCGCGTGCAAGTCGGTGAATTCTCGTCCATCGTGGGGCTGATCAAGCGCACGCAGCGTGTGTATGGCCAGGTCTTCACGGTTTCTGGCGTGGTGGCGGCGTTCCGGCGTAGCGCGCTGGACCGTGTGGGCTACTGGAGCCTGGATATGGTCACTGAAGACATCGACATCAGCTGGAAGCTGCAGCGTGATCACTGGTCGATTTTCTATGAGCCCCGCGCCCTGTGCTGGATTCTCATGCCCGAAACGCTGCGCGGCCTGTGGAAGCAGCGTTTGCGCTGGGCGCAGGGCGGCGCCGAGGTTTTTCTGAAGAACGTGCGCAATATCTGGTCGTGGCGTTATCGGCGGCTGTGGCCGATGATGCTGGAGTATTGCCTTTCCGCGATCTGGGCCTTCGCGTTCATTTTGTCGATTCTGTTGTGGATCATCGGCCATTATGTCAGCCTGCCGCCGCATATTCACATCGAAACGCTGGTGCCACCGGCGTTCACCGGGATGGTGCTGGCGGTAGTGTGCCTCTTGCAGTTTGTCCTCAGCGTGTTCATCGATCATCGCTACGAGCGCGGCTTGCCGCGATCGCTGTACTGGGTGATCTGGTACCCGCTTGCCTACTGGCTGGTCAGCCTGTTCACCACGTTGTTCAGTTTCCCCAAAGTCATGCTCAAGCGGCGCCGTCGGGCACGCTGGACCAGCCCCGATCGGGGCATCAGGACGCCGTCATGAGCCTGATCATCAAAACGCCCCGTTCCAGTGCGGCGGCGGTGGTCGATTTCATCCTGACCGCCTTGGCGTGGGCGGCGTTCGGCTACCTGTTCGTCGAGGGTATCGTGTCCATTGTGCTGGGCACCACGCCGGGTCTCGCGGTGCCCGTCGCATCGCGCCTGTTGCCCGCGTTGGCGACATTGCTGGTTTATCTGGTCGTCGCGGTTTGCATCGCGGTGGTATTGTTCGTCTGGGCGCGATACAACGCGCTTCGTTTCGGCCGGCTGGATCGTCGCAAGGCGCCACCCGCCCTGTCGAATGAAGCGCTGGCGGCCAGCTTCGGGATATCGACTTCTGAACTGGCGGCGTTGCGCGCAAGCCGCTTGGCGGTCATCCATCACAACCCCGAAGGGCGCATCAGCGGCATCGACGTGCGCGACGTTCAACATGGATCGTAAAGATCTCGAGATACTGAAGGCTCTACAGGAAGACGCGACGGTCTCGCTGGCCGACTTGGCCCAGTCGGTGAACCTGTCGTCGACACCATGCTGGCGCCGCGTGCAGAAATTGCGCGAAGAGGGCGTGATACGCAAGCAGGTGGTGCTGTGCGATCCGGTCAAGCTCAATCTGGGGCTTGCCACCTTCGTGCTGCTGCGCACCAGTCATCACGATGAAGCCTGGATGCGGCGGTTTGTCGATGCCGCCAATGGTATCCCCGAGATCGTCGAAATCTATCGCATGAGCGGCGACATCGATTATCTGCTGAAGATCGTGGTGCCCGATGTGGCGGGCTACGACGGCGTGTACAAGCGCCTCATCGCGGCCGTCGACCTGCTAGATGTGAGCGCCACTTTCGCGATGGAAGTGATCAAGTCGTCGACCGCGCTGCCACTCGATTACGCGCTGGGCAGCAGCCGGCGGGGTCAGTAACTTCACCCGCCGGCACGCGCCGTCAGGGGTACAGGCCGCGCACCTCGCGCGCTTCGAGTATTCGTGTGCAGGCAACGATGAACGCGGCCGTGCGCATCGATACATTGTGTTCCTTGGCGACCGCCGAAGTCGACGCGTAGGCGGCTTTCATCATGGCTTCCAGCCGATGGTTGATTTCCATTTCCGTCCAGTAGAAGCTGGAGAAATCCTGCACCCATTCGAAGTAGCTGACCGTGACGCCGCCGGCGTTGGCGATGACGTCGGGGATGATGATGGTGCCTTTGGCGCCCAGAATGTCGTCCGCCTCGGGGGTGGTAGGGCCGTTGGCGCCTTCCACCACGATGCGGGTGCGGATGGCGTTGGCGTTGTCGCTGTTGAGCTGACCTTCCAGGGCCGCCGGAATCAGCAGCTCGGTTTCCAGTGCCCAGAATTCAGTGGCCGTGAGGCTTTCCATGTTTGGCGCGCCCATGACGCCGCCGTTTTTCTCGACATGGTTCAGAAGCGCCAATATATTGAGCCCGTTGGCATCGTAGACGCAGCCCGTGTAGTCCTGCACGGCGATGACTTTCGCGCCCGCTTCGTAGAACAGGCGGGCCGCCGTGCCGCCCACGTTGCCGAACCCCTGTATGGCAACCCGCGCCCCCTGAATGTCGATACCGGCGTCGCGCGCCGCCTCGCAGCCCACGACGAAGACGCCGCGGCCGGTGGCCTCGACGCGGCCCAGGCTGCCGCCCAGCGAGACGGGTTTCCCGGTGACGACCCCGGTGGTGGTCGCGCCCTGATTCATGGAATAGGTGTCCATCATCCACGCCATGACCTGCGCGTTGGTGTTGACGTCGGGTGCCGGGATGTCTTTGTGCGGGCCGATGATGGTGCCGATCTCGCTGGTGTAGCGGCGCGTGATTCGTTCGAGCTCCGCGCGCGAGAATTTGCGCGGATCGATGCGGATGCCCCCTTTCGCGCCGCCGAACGGCAGGTTGACGGCGGCCGATTTGACCGACATCCAGGCCGACAGCGCCATGACTTCCGCCAGGGTGACCTCCTGGTGAAAACGCACCCCGCCTTTTCCGGGGCCGCGGCTGGTGTTGTGCTGTACGCGATAGCCTTCGAAGTGCGCGATGGCACCGTTGTCGAGTTCGACGGGTACGTCCACGATAAGTGAGCGCTTGGGCCGCTTCAGTGTTTCAACCCATTTGCCCAGCCTGCCCAGGTATGGCGTGACGCGCTCGACCTGTTCGATGTACGTGCCCCACGGACCCAGCTGTTCGGGATTCAGGTAAGAGGGTAGCGTGTGCGCGCGGTATTCTGACATGGCGGTCGACCTATAGGAACGATGAGGAAGCGGGGGGCGCCTTGTGACGCGGATGCCCGCTTTGGTATATACGACGTTTTGCGGAACACCGCACTAGCTTACTATGTCTTCGATATATTTCAACGCGCACCTCCTTTTGCCCCGTGTACCAGGCGCGTTTTTCGCCCAGTTGCCAGGTTTCGTTGTAACCTTCATGGCGGCAGCCATTCTGGCGCGGGCCGGCGCCGCCGTTGCCGGCTCCATCGCGCAAACATCGCTTGCGGGTGGAAGGCAGCCGTCCCTGTTGATCTATTCCCTTTGTTGGGTGGGTGGGGCATCGTGCCCCTTATTCTGGAGAAGACTATGACTGTCCGCTACACCGGCGTCTCTGAAAATATTCTTGATGCCGTCGGCGACACACCGCTGCTGGAAATCGATGGTGTGTTTGCCAAGTGCGAATTCCTGAATCCGTCGGGTTCGATCAAGGCGCGCATCGCCAAATACATCATCGAGCGGGCGGAGCGAACCGGCGAGATCAAACCGGGCGACACCATCGTCGAGGCAACCAGCGGCAATACCGGCAATGCGTTTTCCATGGTTGCGGCGGTCAAAGGGTACCGGATGATCGTGGTCATGCCTGAAGGGCTTTCCAGCGAACGGGTGGCGATCTCGCGCGCGTACGGTGCCGAGGTTTTGTTTTGTGGCACCTTCCACGTGAACGAGGCGCTTGAGCGCGCGCGTGAACTGGGGCGCCAGCCGGGGTTCTTTTTCCCCGGTCAGTTTGAATCGGAGTGGAACGTCGAAGAGAACCGCGAGGTCCTGGGCCCCGAAATATTGGCGCAGCTGCCCGCCGGCAGGGTGCCGGATGCGTTCGTGCATGGCGTTGGCACCGGTGGCACGCTGGTGGGGGTCGGCCAGGCGTTTCGGCGCGTGAACCCCGAGGTGCGCCTGTTCGCCATGGAGCCGTCGGAGTCGCGCACCATCCTGTGCGGAGAGGTGGCGCTGCATCAGATCGAAGGCATCTCCGACGGTTTCGTGCCGGGCATCTTTGCCCGTCACCGGGAGTTGATCAACGACACGCTGGGGGTGGTCAGTCAGGACGCGATCGACCAGATGCGCACGCTGGCGCGCACCCGCGGCCTGTTTTGCGGACCGAGCTCAGGCGCGCATCTGCTGGCCGCGCAGCGGATTCGCAAACAGCATCCCGAGCTCAAGACGGTGGTGACGATTCTCGATGACGAAGGCGAGAAATACATGCAAGACTTTTTCATGCATCCCGCGCCGGAGGTGAAGAAAGAAGTGCCGTTTCATTGAGATCGCGCGCCCGATCGGGTCACGGCGCGGTGCAATCGATCGCGGCCAGGGCTTTCCGCGCCGCCAGGGCGTTGCCGGCGCGGCTGACCGCCCTGCGCCCCAGTTGGCTCGATATCCACTGGCCGGTTTCCACCACGGCGTCGAGATCGATTCCAGTGCGGATTTCCAGCCCTCGCATCAGGTAGAGCACGTCTTCCGTGGCAACGTTGCCGGTTGCGCCTTTGGCATAGGGGCAGCCGCCCAGCCCCGCGACCGAGGCGTGAAAAATGGTGACGCCGGCGTCGAGCGCCGCCATGATGTTTGCCAGTGCCTGCCCGTAGGTATCGTGAAAATGCCCCGAGACGCATCCGAGGTCGATCACGTCGCCCACGGCCCTGAACACGTCGCCTACCCGTTTTGGTGTTCCCGTGCCCAGGGTGTCGGCCACGTCGATTTCATCGCAGCCCAGTGCCCGCAGTCGTTTGGCGACATCGACCACCGCCCGCGGCGGTATCGGGCCCTGGTAGGGACAGTCGAGGGCGCAGCTGATGGCGCCGCGCAGGCGCAGGCCCGCGCGCTTCGCTGCCTCGGCCACGGGCTCGAAACGAGCGATCGACTCGGCGATGGAACAGTTGATGTTGCGCTGCGAGAATGCTTCGCTGGCGGCGCCGAAAATGACGATTTCGTCGACCCGCGCCCGCACCGCGTCGTGGAAGCCACGCAGATTGGGCGTGAGCGCCGAGTAGATCGTGCCCGGACGCCGCGCGATGGCCGTCATCACCGCCGCGCCATCGGCCATTTGCGGCACCCATTTTGGGGAGACGAACGATGCCGATTCGATGTTCTGGAAGCCGGCCTTCGACAAGCGGTTCACCAACTCGACCTTGGTGCTGGTGGGAATGGGTTCCCGCTCGTTCTGCAGGCCGTCGCGCGGGCCGACTTCGATGATTTTGACGCTGTCAGGAAACCGCATGATGGTTGGTGTCCTCAATGGCTGTTGTTCGACCGGTTCAAAGGTATGTGTGCTCGCGTGGCGCCCGCGCTCAGGATGGCCGGCGCTGGAACCGCCCGTCGTCGAGCCGCGCGACATGCCCGGAAAGCTCGAGTTCGAGCAGGCGCTGGCTGATGCGCGCGATGCTCAGCCGGCTTCGGTTGTACAGCACATCGATGCTGACCGGGTCGTACCCGAGCGCGTCGAGCAGGCTGAGCTGTTCGCCAGTGGGCCGCATTGGGGGTATTTTAGCGTTCCGGTCACCAGTGGCGGCAGGCGCGGGCGCATCGCGGGTCGGTGCGGGGGGCGCGACCGCGTGCCTGCTTTCATCGTTGGCGTCGCTGGATTCGGCCGCGCCGTCGCCGAAGTGGAGCGCGAGGCCGGGTGGTTGACCCGGCGCCAACTCGTCGGTGATGTCCCGCCCCGATTCCACCAGTTTGGCGCCCTGGCGTATCAGGGCGTGGCAGCCGCGCGACAGGGGCGAGTGGATGGATCCGGGAATGGCGAATACTTCGCGGCCCGCCTCGCTCGCCAGGCGGGCGGTGATCAGCGACCCGCTGCGCCGGGCCGCCTCGACGACAAGCACGCCGCGCGTCAGCCCGGCGACGACGCGATTGCGTTTCGGGAATCGGTGGGGCAGCGCCTCTGTTCCAAGCGGAAATTCGGAGATCAGCGCCCCGTGTTCGCGGATTTGCCGCGCAAGGCTGTCGTGCTCTGCCGGATAGACCGTGTCGATGCCGGTTGCCATGACGGCAATCGTGCCGCCGGCGTCAGGCCCTGCCGACAAGGCGCCGCGGTGGGCCGCCGCATCGATGCCCCGGGCCAGCCCGCTGACGATGCACCACCCGTGCGCGGCCAGGTGGCGGGCGAACGCCCACGCGTTGTCCATGCCTGCCGGCGTGGCGTGCCGCGCGCCGACGATGGCGATTGCGGGGCGCCCCGGGATGGCGGGGTCGCCGTTCACATAAAGCACCAAGGGTGGGTCGTGGGTGTGGAGCAGCGCGGCCGGGTAGTCCATGTCGGCCAGTGTGAGCAGGTGGTGCCCGGCGCCTTCCAGCCATGCTTGAGCCTGTGCAATGCGAGTGCGGGTGCATCCGCTGGCCGGCAGACTGAGACGCGCGGCGAGATCGGGCGGCAGCCATTGCGTCAGGACTCGCGCGGGCAGCGCGAAAATGTCATGTGGCAGGCCAACCGCGGCCAGCAGGCGGCGCGCCGTCGCGGCGCCCAGGCCGGGTTCGAGCGACAGGCGTATCCAGGCGTCGCGCTCCTGGTCGGGCAAATTGGCGGGCATTCGACTCACCGAGGGTGATTTCCTTTCAGTGTCGCGCGACCCCGCGAATTTTTGACGCGGTGTGGGCGTAAACGTCCAGCGTGGACTGCCGCGGATGCTTTATCATATGGAAAGCAGTCACTGGGATGTGCCTCATGGCTTTGTTATCGATTCTTCAGTATCCCGATCGGCGTCTGCACAAAATCGCCAAACCGGTGGCGTGCGTCGACGATCGCATCCGCCAGCTCGTACGCGATATGGCTGAAACCATGTACGCGGCGCCGGGCGTTGGCCTGGCCGCCACGCAGGTCGACGTGCACGAGCGCGTGGTGGTCATTGATATCTCTGAAAATGGCGACGACCTGCGTGTCCTGATCAACCCCGAAATCCTCTGGAAGAGCGAGGAGCAGCAGGTGTACGAGGAAGGGTGCCTGTCGGTGCCGGGCGTCTACGACGAAGTCCAGCGCGCGGCGCGAGTTCGCGTGCGGGCGCTCGATTTGCGGGGGCAGTCGTTCGAGTTCGAAGCCGAAGGGCTGCTGGCGGTCTGCGTTCAGCACGAACTCGACCATCTCGTCGGCAAAGTGTTCGTCGAATATCTGTCGCCTCTCAAACAGAACCGCATCCGTACGCGCCTGCGCAAGCAGGAACGCGAAGCGCAGCGCGCCTGACCCGCACCATGCGGATCGCCTTTGCCGGCACGCCTGAATTCGCGCGCAGCGCGCTCGATGCCCTGATTGCGGCAGGCCATACCGTGCCGCTGGTGCTCACACAGCCCGATCGCCCGGCCGGGCGCGGTTTGAAGTCGTTGCCGTCGGCCGTGAAAAAGGCGGCCGTTGCCGCCGGAATTCCGGTCATCCAGCCGCGGGGCTTGCGCGCCGACGGGCGGTTCCCCGACGATGCGACGGCGGCTCGCGACGCTTTGCTGCGGGCCGCGCCACAGCTGATGGTGGTGGCTGCCTACGGGCTGATACTGCCGCGCGCGGTGCTGGCGCTGCCGCCGTATGGCTGCTTCAACATCCACGCAAGCCTGCTGCCGCGCTGGCGGGGGGCCGCCCCCATCCAGCGGGCGATCGAAGCGGGAGACGCATGCACGGGTATAACCATCATGCGAATGGACGATGGCCTCGATACGGGCGACATGGTCGTGGTGAACGCGCTGCCCATCGATCGCGAGGCGACCGCCGCCAGCTTGCACGATGCCTTGGCGCTGCTTGGTGCGCGCAGTGTGCTGTCCGCCATCGCGGCGCTCGAGGCCGGCACGCTGACCGCGACGCCGCAGCCTGCCAGTGGCATTACCTACGCAACCAAGTTGCGCAAGTCTGAGGCGCCGCTGGATTTTTCCGCACCCGTTGCGCTGCTCGAACGCCGGATACGCGCATTCAACCCCATACCGGGCGCCACCATGCCGTTGCCGGGATTGCGCGAGCCCGTGAAAGTGTGGCGCGCGTGCGTGCTTCCGGGCGCCGCGCAATTGCCACCGGGGCATGTGCAGGCCGTGTCGGCGCAGGGCATCGATGTTGCGGCGGTCGATGGGGTGCTGCGCATCCTGGAGCTGCAAAAGGCGGGTGGGCGCCGCCAGCCCGTGGCGCAATTCGTGCGGGGTTGGCAGTATTCGGGTTGAGGCGAATCGGCGGCCGTGCCGATGGCATCCTGGAAGTTTGATGATACAGTCCCAGTCTCAATCCAATTGACCAGGCTCGTGCCGACACGTTCCATTCCGCCCCCCCTGTCCGATGTTCTGCTGGCCAGCGCGCGGTGCCTGCGGGCAGTGTCTTCGGGCAGGTCGTTGTCTGATGCACTGCCGGGCATCCAGCCCCTGCTGCGGCCGGCGGCGCAGGCGGTCAGTTTTCATGTGATGCGGCGCCTCGGGCTGGCACGAGAGGTGCGACGCATTCTGGTGCGTCGCGCCCCAGCGGCGGATGCCCTGCTGCTGACGTCGCTGGCTCTGCTGGACACGGCACTTGAATACGGCGCGAGGCCGGCCGAAGGGGTGGCGCCGCGCGAGGTACCCCTCTATACCGTTCCAACCGTGGTCGATCAGGCAGTGAATGCGGCCGGCGCGTGCGATGCGTCGCGCTCCTGCAAGGCATTGTTCAACGCTGTATTGCGCCGCTTCGCGCGCGAATGGACCGCCATCGTGGCGCGTGCCAGAAAGAATGCCGAAGCCCGCTGGAATTACCCGAAATGGTGGATACAATGTGTTCATGATGCGTATCCCGCCTGCTGGCGTGAACTGCTGGAGGCGGGCAACCGGCCGGCACCGATGATGCTGCGTGTCAATCCCCGCCGTTCCTCGGTCGGGGAACTGCTCGCGCAATTACGGGCCGCGAATCTCGCGGCGCGGCCACTGGGGCGGCAGGGCATTGTGCTGGATACGCCACGACCCGTACACGCGGTTCCCGGGTTCGACCAGGGCTGGTGGTCCGTGCAAGACGTTTCCGCGCAGCGGGCGGGTGCGCTGGTTGCGCCGGTGGCCGGCATGCGCGTGCTCGATGCGTGCGCGGCGCCTGGCGGCAAGAGCGCTCATTTGCTCGAGTTGGCGGATATCGAACTGGTTGCGCTCGATAACGATGCGGCGCGCCTGCGCCGGATGCGAGCCAATCTTGATCGTCTGGGGTTGATGTCGGATGCGGTGTCGCTGCGCCACGCCGATGCGGCCGATCCCGCCGCCTGGTGGGATGGGCGGGCGTTCGATGTGGTGTTGGCCGATGTGCCCTGCACGGCGTCGGGTATCGTGCGGCGCCATCCCGACATCCGTTGGCTGCGCGAACCGGGCGATGTCGCCGCCACGGCCAGCCGGCAGGCGCATATCGTCGACGCGCTGTGGCGTGTCGTCAGACCGGGTGGGCGTCTCGTGTACGCAACATGTTCGCTTTTTCCGGCGGAAGGCGGCGAACAGGCGGCGCGTTTCCTGGAATGCCACGGCGACGCTGAGCGGCTGCCCGCTCCCGGGCAACTCTTGCCAACGGGAATTGCCGATGCGGGCGACGGTTTCTTCTACGCGGTATTTGCCAGGCGAGAGCGGGGTGGTCAAAAATAATGCTTGGCGTGCCAGGAGAGCGGGATTGCAATGAGTTTCCGAATGCTGTGTGCTTTCGTGCTGTGCTTGCTGCTGGCTGGACAGGCGCTGGCCGCATCGCCCGACGGCGGTGCCAGCCGGGTGGTGCGTGTCGATCCGGTTGCGCGCAACGGTGAGCTATACATCGATGTCGACACCGATCTGGTCGTGAGCAGCGAGTTGCGCAATGTCGCGGAAAAGGGGGTGCCGCTGTATTTCACCGCCGACCTGAGCATCGTATCCGAGCGCTGGTGGTGGTTCGACAAGACACTGGTCGACAAGCAGCGCACTTGGCGCATCGCCTATAACGCGCTCACGCGGCAGTGGCGTATCGGAACCAGTGATCTCACCTTGCCGGAACCCAGTTTCGACGACGCCATGTCGCTGGTGCGGCATATCCGCGACTGGGCCGTCGCCAAGATTGCCGCTCTCGACCCCGGCAAGGAGTACAAAGGCCGCATACGGGTGCGCCTCGATACGTCTCTGTTGGCGCGCCCCTTTCAGATAGACGCCTTCAACAGCAGTGCCTGGTCGCTATCGACGCCATGGAAAGATTTCACATTTTCAGTCACCACCGGCATAGCCAATCCCTCCTGAGGTGGGGGTTGCGTCTGCTGCTGGCCATCGCCGTGGTCAGCGCGCTGGCGCTGCTCGGCCTGCTGGTGTGGTCGACCGGCAACGCGTCGCTGTACGCCCAGCAGTACGACACCTTGCTGATACTCAATGGTGTGCTGGCCGTGGCGCTCATCCTGTGGGTGGTGACGCTGGCCGCGCGCCTGCTGCGGCAGATACACCGGCGCCAGTTCGGTGCGCGCATGACTGCCCGGTTCGCCTTGTCGTTCGCGCTGATAGGTGTGTTGCCGGGAGCCCTCATCTATGTGCTTTCGGTCCAGTTCATGTCGCGCTCCATCGAATCCTGGTTCAACGTCAGAGTCGACACCGCACTTGAAGCCGGGCTCAATCTGGGGCGTGCCGCGCTCGACTCGCAGCTGGCCGATCTGACGGCGCGGGCACATGCCATCGCGGCGGGCCTCGAAGGCTCGAACGATGCCGACGAGGCCATTGCCATTACGCGGCTGCGCGAGGCCAACGGCGTGGCCGAGGCCATGGTTTTCGCGACCAGCGGCCGGCTGATTGCCTTCTCTTCGTCCGGATACGGCCGGCTGCTGCCTGCCCTGCCGCCTTCCAACGTGATGAATCAGCTGCGGGTGGCGCACGCATACGCCAATGCGGAGGCCGACGAGCCGGGCGCCCCATCGCCCATCAATGGCGGTGGCACGGGCCTGCGCTTGCGTGTGATCATCCCGCTGAACGCCGGGCGCCCTTTCTCCTCGCTGATGGGAGTTTCGCCCGATCGTCAGTGGCTGCAAGTCATACAGGCCGTACCCGAAAGCATCGCGCACAATGCCAACCTGGTTCAGCATGGTTTCGCGGACTACCAGGAGTTGGCATTGTCGCGCCTTGGCCTGCGCAAGCTGTACGGCATCACGTTGACGCTTGCCCTGATTCTGGCGGTGTTTGCCGCGATGGTGGCGGCGCTTGCCATATCGCGCCGATTGGTCCGCCCGCTGTTGACGCTCGCGGCCGGCACCCAGGCGGTGGGGGTGGGCGACTACCGTCCGCTGCCCGAGCCACCGGCCGGCGATGAGGTCGGCCAGTTGACGCGGTCATTCAATGCCATGACGCGTCAGCTCGACGAAGCGCGCCGCCTGGTTGAAAAGAACCGTCAGCAACTCGAGCGCTCCAACGTCTATCTGGAGACGGTACTGAGCAACTTGTCATCGGGTGTTCTGGTTTTCGATGAGAAATTTTGTGTAACGATGTTCAACGAAGGTGCCCAGGCGATCCTGCATCTGGATCTGCATGCGGTAAGAGGGGACTCCCTGCGCGTTGTCGATGCCGCGCTCGACCAACTCATTCGCGATGCGTTCGCCGAGCACGCGGCAGTGGGTTCCGAGCGTCCGTATTGGCAGAAGCAGTTCGAACTCGAGCTGGAGAGGCCAACCGGCGACGGCCGACGGATGGTTGCCATCACGCTTCTGGCGCGTGGCACACACCTGCGCGTCGATGAGCGCGGCAATGGCTACCTTGTGGTGTTCGACGACATCAGTGAAGTCATTTCCGCCAATCGGGTCGTGGCCTGGGGGGAAGTCGCCAGGCGCCTGGCGCATGAAATCAAGAATCCCCTCACGCCCATACAACTGTCCGCAGAACGTCTGGCCATGAAGCTCGATGGTCATTTGAACGAGGCCGACGCCGCCATTCTGGCACGCTCGACGAACACCATCGTCAATCAAGTGGCGTCCCTCAAGCACATGGTGGATGATTTCAGGGAATATGCGCGCACGCCGCCCGCGCGCATGGAACGCATCGACATCAACGCGCTGGTCGCGGAGGTTCTGTCGCTCTACGGGTGGGATCCGGCCGGGGGCGCCGTGCGCGAGGATGGGCAAAGTGTCAAAATAGAAGTGGATTTCGACCCCGACGTGCCGATCGTCGAGGGGGATCCCACACAGTTGCGGCAAGTGACGCACAATCTCTTGGCCAATGCGCGCGACTCGGCCGTTCAGGCTCGTACTCTGGCTGGCGCCAGACTGCAGGTGCAGACCAAGCTCACGTATTCACGAACCGACAACGGCGGCCAGCCAGCCGTGCTGCTGACGGTTTCCGACAACGGCGGCGGATTCGCGCCGCAAGTTCTGACGCGCGTGTTCGAACCTTATGTGACGACCAAGGCCACCGGCACGGGGCTGGGACTGGCCATCGTGAAAAAGATCGTGGAAGAGCACGGAGGCCGTGTCGACGTTTCGAATCGGCGCGAGGGCGGGGCGCGCGTTTCAGTGCTGTTGACGCGCCTGTCGCGCTCGCCGGCGGCTATGGACGCAGAAGCGCAAGCGAACGATAATGCGCAGAAAAGGTAGGTGACGTTTTATGGCCAGAATTCTGGTTGTTGACGACGAGGTTGGCATTCGTGAACTCCTCTCGGAGATTCTTTACGACGAGGGTCACACTGTCGAACTCGCGGAAAACGCGGCACAAGCCCGTGCGTCGCGTCTGCGTACCCGCCCCGATCTGGTGTTGCTCGATATCTGGATGCCGGATACCGACGGGGTGAGCCTGCTGAAAGAATGGCGCTCTCAGGGACTGCTCGATATGCCGGTCATCATGATGAGTGGCCATGCCACCGTCGATACGGCGGTGGAAGCGACGCGCATCGGCGCTGTCGATTTCCTTGAAAAGCCCATTACCATGCAGAAGCTGCTCAAGACGGTGGCGGCCGGCCTGGCTCGCCCCGTGGTGTCTCCCGGGTTGATGGCGTCCGCGCGCAAGTCTCCGGGGCCATCGCGCGATCAGGAAGAACCCTTGACCACGGTGCCGGTGCCCGAGATGGCCGCGGAGCCCGCATCCAGTGATTCGCTGTTGGGCAGCATTGCTCTCGATCAGCCGCTGCGCGAAGCGCGCGACGAATTTGAGCGTATCTACTTCGAATATCATCTGGGACGCGAGAATCACAGCATGACACGCGTCTCTGAAAAAACCGGGCTCGAGCGCACACATTTGTATCGCAAGCTCAAGCAACTGGGCATCGATTCGTCGCGCAAGAAAAACAATACCTGAGTGATGCCGCCCCTGCGGCGGCGTGGCCAGCGGCGCTGCGCGTCAGTGCGTTGGCGCGCTGCGCGGCCGCACGCCGGGCCGGTGGCCCGAGGCGTCCACCGGTACCACCGGGCGGCCAATGACTTTTCGTGGCTGCGCGCGCCACGCATGGCCATAGGCGATCTCGAGCTCGAGATGAATCGTCCCATCCATGTGTCGTTGTTGTTCCAGGGCAGCCATCAGGCGCTGCTTCCATGCGTGTCCTACCAGCCCGCGCCGCCGGTCCAAACTGGGATTTCCACCCAGGGCACGGACGTCGGCCAGCAACTTCGCCGGCTCGCGATACGTCAGCGTGATGATTTCCTGGTCCATCACCGGGTCGAGGAAGCCGCGGCCGAGCAGCAAGTCGCCGAAATCGTGCATGTCGACGAAAGCGGGGGTCGCCGTATGGATGTCGGCAGCAACCAGGGCTTCGCGCAACTGCTTCAGAGAGCCCGGGCCGAGACACGAGAACATGACCAGCGCGCCCGACTTGAGGATGCGTCGCCATTCCTCGAGAACGTCGTGCGGCCGGGGATGCCAGTGCAGCGCCATGTTTGACCAGACCAGATCGAGCGATTCATCTGGCAGCCCCGAGCACGCCAGGTCGGCCTCCACGAAGCGGATGGCGCGCGTCGGCTTGTTGCGAAGCCGGTGCCAGAGCCCCGGCTTTCCGGCGTAGCGCCGTCGCGCGACGTCGAGCAGAGCCGCGCTTGCGTCGAGTCCGGTGTAGTCCATTTCGGGGTAGCGGGCACGCAGCGGTTCGATGGCATGTCCCGCGCCGCACCCCGCATCCAGCACGGATTTGGGTGCCATGCGAATGTAGCTGAGGCGCCGCAGCATGCGTTGCGCAACCTCTCCGTACAGGAACTGCGGGGCGTCCAGCGGGCTGCGGCGCGTGAACTGCAAAATGACGTGGGCGGGACTGAGCGGCAGGTCGGGAGGTTGTGACATTTTGGTGTGTACCACCTGGTTCCTGGTGGCGGGCTGTGTTCAGATGTGGCGTGGCCGGATGAGTGGCGTTGCGAAGGAAAGTCAATTATGGCGTATTCGGGTGGACTGCGCGCGTGGTTGCGGTCGGTGGTCCCGCAAGTGCCGCGCGTCGGCGCCGTGTTGTGGCGGATAGGCGATCGCCTGTTCGATGCCTTGCCGGCCGATTGCCTGTTGTGCCGCGGCAGAGCGACCGCCGGTGGCCTGTGTGCGCCGTGCCATGCGGCGGTCACCGCGTCCACGAGAGACGGCCGCAGGCGCTGCCCCACCTGCGCCTTGCCATTGGAGGGGCTCGTTGGCTGCCCCGACTGCGCTGCCGTTGCGCCCGCGTTCGATCGCGTGATTGCGGCGTTCGACTATACTTTTCCCGGCGACCTGCTCATCCATTATCTCAAGGATGAAAAGCGTTTCGCCTGTGCACGCGTACTTTCGGCGCTTTTGGCCCGGCGTGTGCGCGCCGACGCGGTGGGCCTGCCGTGCCATACGATTCTGGTTCCGGTTCCGTCGAGCCGGGCATCGGTTCGCAGACGGGGCTTCAATCCCGCCGCCGAAGTGGCTCGGGCACTGGCGCGGCGGCTTGGTCTTGCCTGTCGGCCCACCTTGCTGCGTCGTGTGCGCGAGGGCGAGCGCCAGGCCAGCCTATCGCGCGCCGCGCGTATCGCGAACGCCCAAGGCCTCTACGTTTGCGGGGCGCGGGCGGATGGCTGCGACATCACCATCGTCGACGACGTCATGACCACCGGGAGCACCGCTCATGTGATCGCGCGGGCGTTCAAAAACGCGGGCGCCGCGTCCGTGCGCGTCGCGGTGCTGGCCCGTACGCGGCATCACTTGTCGTCTTCTTAATGGATAGCCATGTTTCACATCGTACTCGTCGAGCCCGAAATTCCGCCCAATACCGGCAACGTCATCCGCCTGGCGGCGAACACGGGCGCGTGCCTGCATCTGGTGCGGCCCCTGGGGTTCGCACTGGACGACAAGCGCATGCGCCGCGCCGGGCTCGACTACCGTGAATGGGCCGACATGCGGGTGCATGAATCGCTCAGCGCGGCGTTCGCGGCCGTGGGTGGTGACGAGGAACGGCGCTTTGCCATCACCACGCGCGGGTCTTGCCAGATTGATGCGGTTGCCTTTCGGCCCGGTGATGTCTTCGTTTTCGGCCGCGAGACGGCGGGTCTGTCGGCAGAACAGATGGCTTTGTTTCCGGTGAATCGACGCATCCGGTTGCCCATGATGCCCCATCAGCGCAGCTTGAATCTGTCGAATGCCGTGGCGGTTACGGTTTACGAGGCTTGGCGCCAGCTCGATTACGCGGGGGCGGTGCGATCGATCTCGGCATGCGCCTGACGCGACAATAGCTCGGACACTGCCTGGCGTGGCGCCATGCCGTCGAACAGAACCCGACACACGGCTTGCGTGATGGGCAGATCGACGCCAAGCTTCTTCCCCAATGCCAGCGCGGCGCGCGCGCAGCGCGCTCCCTCGATGACCGTGTGGCCCGATAGTACCTGCCGCGGGTCCACACCCTGGCCGATGGCCAACCCCGCTTGGCGGTTGCGTGACAGAGGCCCGGTGGCCGTGAGTACCAGGTCGCCAAGGCCGGTCAGCCCCATGAAAGTTTCGGCACGCCCTCCCAGGGCGACGCCCAGCCGCTGCATTTCGGCCAGGCCGCGCGTGATCAGCGCGGCGCGCGCATTGGTGCCCAATGCCAGGCCGTCGCCGATGCCGCAGGCGATGGCCATGATGTTCTTGAGCGCGCCGCCAACTTCCACACCGATGATATCGGCACTTGCGTAGATGCGCGCATTGCAACCATGCAGTGCGCGCGTGACCCGATGGATTGTCTCGGTTTCCGCGCTGGCGACCGTCAGTGCGAAAGGAAGCCCCTGCGCGACTTCGCGCGCGAATGATGGCCCCGACAACACCCCCGTTCGATGAACCTTGCTTGAAAGTGCCGCCCGCGCGATCTCATGCGGCAGCTGCTCGGTCAGCGGATCGAAGCCTTTGCATGTCCAGATGACCGTGACGCCTTCCGCCGCTTGGCGGCCAAGCGCCCGCGCGAGGCGCCGGCACGTCTCGGCCAGACCCGCCACCGGGATGGCCAGGATGATGAGCCCGTGGGCGTTCCGTTCGCGTCCGGCGTGCCCGACGGCCTCGTCGAATTGGCTGGTACAGTGCAGGGTCGTGGGAAGTGGAACATCGGCGAGATAGCGCGGATTCGAGTGCGATGCGTCGATTGCGCCGGCAAGCGACGCATCTCGCGCCCATAGCAGGGTATCGTTGTGGTCGCAGGCCAGCGCGGCCAGCGCGGTACCCCAACTGCCCGCGCCCAGCACGGTGACGCGCGGACGCTCGATGGAAGTGGCGCTCAACGGAGCCGCCGGTGCTTCGAGGGCGAACCGCTACTGGCGCGTCACGCCCGGCGGCAGCACAATGCCGGGCTTTTTCTGTTCCTTGGCCATCTGCTCCAGGCGCTGTTCATACAGATTCTGGAAGTTCACCTCCGCCAGATGCACGGGCGGCAGCGATGTGCGGTTGATTGCGTCGGCGATGTTGGCGCGCAGGTAGGGGTACAGCATGGTTGGGCAGACGATGCCCAGCAGCGGGTCGAGTTGCTCTTGCGGAATGTTGGCCGCCTCGAAGATGCCGGCCTGTGTCGCTTCAACCAGGTACAGCACTTTGTTGTTGATGCGAGTCGTTATGGTGCCCGTGACCGTGCATTCGAAGACCGTGTCGGCAAGACGCTGGCCGCCGACGTTGATCGATACTTCCACGTTCGGCGCTTCCTGCTCTAGAAAAATCTGGGGGGCATTGGGCATCTCGAGAGACAGGTCTTTGACGTAGGTGCGTTGCAGACCGAAGCTGGGTTCCTGGGCCGTTTGTGAATCGCCTGCGCCGTTTTGCGAGTTTTTGTCCTGGTCGGCCATGTGTTTTCCTGGGTGAGGTAAGAGGGTTCGCATCAGGCCGCGAGCAAAGGCCTCAGGCCTTCCTCGCGATCGAGCGCGGATAAGTCATCGAAGCCGCCAATGTGTCGGTTCCCGATATAGATTTGCGGCACGGTGTAGCGGCCCGTGCGCTCGATCATGACGACTCTTTGCGCCGGATCGAGATCGACGCGGATCTTCCTGATGCTGGTGACGCCGCGCTGCGCGAGCAGCTTTTCGGCGCCTATGCAGTACGGGCACGTTCCCGTGCAGTACATAGTAACAGTTGCCATGGATTCCTCGGTTGGAGCGGCAGAGAACGCGCGTTTCAGTCCTTTTTGGCCAAGGGCAGGCCTTCTTTGGACCAGGCGCGCAGCCCCCCGGCCAGGCTGACCGTGTCGCCGAAGCCCTGCTTGCGCAGCATCGCGGCGACCCGCGCCGATTCACGCCCCTGGTCACAAACCACGATGATCGGTTTGTTCTTTGGCAGGGAACTCAGTTTAGCCTCGATCTCATCGCTTGGCAGATTGCGGGCTTGCGGGATGCTGCCAGTCTTGAATTCCTCGGGCTTGCGCACGTCGATGAAGATGGCCTGTTTCCGGTTGGCCAGTTCTATGGCTTCGGTGATTTGTACTGAGGATGAGCCGCCGCGGCTTTTGAGAATGACCGGCCAGAGCAGCATGGCGCCCGATATCAGAGCAATGATGATGATGTATAGGTTGTTTTGGCTGAGAATGAAATCCACGATGAATCCAGAACTGGCTGGTTGGGAAAGGCGCTACGCGCAGGGGTTGCGCAATGGTGCCGCATTGGTGGGGCGCCCGCGGCCCGGGTGCGTAATGGTACCGTGTTCGATCGGCGTGTTCGATCCGTGTTCATGGCCGTACCGTATGATGGTGCGAATGGCGCCAGACCCGCATGAAAAAAGAACGCGGCGTCCTTCGTTGGCTGCGGTTTGCCGGCCGCATGACCGGTCAGCCGCCCGGCGATTATAAAATGGGCGAAACGATGCTTTTTGGGATAGCGATCTATTATGCATAAACTAGTGCTGATGCGCCATGGCCAGAGCCAATGGAACCTCGAGAATCGTTTCACCGGGTGGACGGACGTCGATCTGACGCCAGCGGGGCGCCAGCAGGCGGTGGATGCCGGCAATCTGCTGCAGGCGCGTGGATTCGAGTTCGATCTGGCGTATTCATCAGTTTTGACGCGCGCTATTCGCACATTGTGGATCGTGCTCGACACGCTGGGTGTCATCTACACTCCCATAGGCCTGAGTTGGCGCCTGAATGAGCGGCATTACGGCGCGCTGCAGGGGCTGAACAAGGCCGAGACCGCGGCCAAGTTTGGCGACGAGCAGGTGCTGATCTGGCGCCGTGCCTACGCCATCGCCCCCGAGCCGCTCGACTTCGACGATCCGCGCCACCCGCGTTTCGATCGCCGCTACGCGAAGATTGCGGTCGAGAAACTACCCGCCACTGAATGCCTTGGCGATACGGTCGTGCGCGTGGTGGCATTCTGGAAGGACTCTATCGCGCCTGCGCTGCGCGCGGGGCGCCGCGTGCTGGTGGTGGCGCATGGCAATAGTCTGCGCGCGCTTGTCAAACACCTCGACGGAGTGCCTGACGACGACATCGTCCACGTGAACATTCCCACCGGACAACCGCTGGTCTATGAACTGGACGATGAACTGCGTCCCACCCGTCATTACTACTTGGCCGACCCCGCCGAAATCGGAGCGGCCGTGGCGGCCGTCGTCGCGCAGGGCAAGGCACGCCGGAATTGACGATGCGCCCTCGCGCGGGTCCTGCGGTGGTTCGTGACGGGGCCGGAGGCGGCCAGTCGGTTCGGGCACCGGGCGCGTCCGCGGGCGATGACGCGGAAATCGCGGCTTCCATGCTCCAGAACCGCGTCCGGTCGGGGCGCGCGATGGCGCTGGCATGGGGCGTTGCGGCAGCCTTCGCGCTGTCGCTGGGGTGTGCCGCCACGGCGATGGCCGCCGAGTCTCCCGCGTCGCTGGCAGGGCGCAAGGCATCCGCCGTTCGTCAACAGGAAGATTTGCGGGAACGCATTCAGGCGATACAGAAGGACATCGACAATCGCGAAGCCGCGCGCCGCGATGCCGCAGAGCAGCTGCGTGCCTCGGAATCGGCAATTTCAGACATCAATCGCCGCTTGCTGGAACTTTCCGATGAATCAGAGGCCATCCGGCGGACCCTGCGATCCCTGGATGGGAAGATTGCGTCTCAGCAGACCGCGTTGGCGCAACGCCGGGCGGAGCTCGCCGATCAATTGCGCGCTCAGTATGCGGATGGATTGTCGCCGTGGACGGCCTTGTTGTCGGGCAGTGATCCCCAGGCCATCGGCCGGGATCTCAGCTATCTGGGATATGTTTCCAGGGCGCGCGCCGAAACGGTTCACGGTATCGAGAACGCGTTGGCCACCCTGGCCACGCTGCATCGTCAATCGGAGGCGCAGGGGCGCCAGCTGGCGGAGGTGGGTAAAAACACGGCGGCACAGAAGGCCGATCTTCAGCAGCGGGAGCACGAGCGCCGCGAGGTGCTTGCCCGCATCGAGATTCAGCTGAAGGCCCAGCGCGCGCGCGCGAGTCACATGGCGCGTGACGAAAAGCGCCTTGGTCGTCTGATTCAGAATCTGGATCAGGCCATCGCGGAAGCAGCGGCGCAAGCGGCGCGCGAGGCCGAAGCGGCGCGCAAGGCGGAAGAGGCTCGCCGGGCCGAGGCGGCGCGCCGGGCGCGTGCCGCGGCCCGTGAGCAGGCCAAGCGTGTGCAGGAGCAGGCCGAGGCGGAACAGGCACGGCAGCAGGCGGAAGCGGCGTTGGCTCAGCAGAAAGCCGAGGCCGAGCGTGCGCGGCAGGCGAATCAGGCGGCTTCGGCGCCGGGGCGGGCGCCTCCGCCCGTGGCGGGGCCGCACCCGCCCGCCCAGACAGAGCCGCGTCCAGCGGCCCGGGCGCAGCCACCGCAACGCGCGCCGGAAGGCGTCGCGCCCAGGGGGGGATTCCCGGGGCTCGAGCAGGGCTTGCCTTATCCCGTGCGGGGCGAGGTCCAGGGGCGTTTCGGCACGAACCGGCCCGATGGCGGCGTCTGGCGCGGCATCGTCCTGCGCGCGCCCGAGGGCACGCCGGTCCATGTCATTGCCGCCGGGCGCGTCGTCTATGCGAATTGGCTCACCGGGTTCGGCAATCTCATGATCGTCGATCACGGAAAGGGTTACCTGAGCATTTATGCCTACAACCAGAGTTTGCTCAAGCGCGTGGGCGACGTCGTCCACGCGGGCGATGTGATCGCGACGGTGGGAGCCACCGGTGGCCAGGTCGAGTCCGGGCTATACTTTGAAATTCGGCACAACGGCGCGCCTGTCAACCCTCAGCTTTGGTTGAAGCATTAAGTTCGTTACTCACTCAAAAGTTCATCAAAAGTTCAAAGAGGGGCAGCTGGTGGATGTGGTTTCCCCTTAAATCGCAACCTCATCGGGAACGTGCATGAGCACTCGCAGGTTTGGCAAATTTGGCTTGGTCGTTCTGGGGGCCGTCGCTGGCGTGCTGCTCAGCCTGGGCATCACCGCGGCGGCACAACGCGACGGGCCACTCCCGTTGAAGGAACTTCAGCAGTTTGCCAATGTATTCGCGGCAATCAAGAGCAGCTATGTCGAACCCATGTCCGACAAGACGCTCATCGACGACGCCATCAAAGGCTTGTTCCTCGATCTCGATCCGCATTCCACTTATCTCGATCCCCAGGCCTACAAAGAAATGCAGGCCATCACCGAGGGTGGGTTCGGCGGCCTGGGTATTGAAATCGGCAGTGAAGACGGCATGCCGAAGGTCATTGCGCCCATAGAAGACACGCCGGCGGCGCGCGCCGGCATAATGGCCGGTGACATCATCATCGCCATCAACGGTAAACCCACCAAGGGAATGTCGCTCTCCGATGCCGTCAACCTCATGCGCGGCGAGCCGAAAACGTCGGTGGAGCTCACGATAAAGCGCCAGGGGCGCGACAAACCGCTGGTGTTCAAGATCGTTCGCGATCTCATCAAGGTGCGCAGTGTGCGCAGCAAGATGTTGCCGGGCAACATCATCTACGCGCGCATCGCGCAATTCCAGGACGGCACCGCCTCCGACCTGGTCAAGCAGCTGCGGTTGCTCAGCAAGGACAAGGCGCCGCGCGCGCTCATCCTGGATTTGCGCAACGACCCCGGGGGCTTGCTCGAAAGCGCCATAGGCGTTGCCTCCACGTTCCTGAAATCGGGCGATCTGGTGGTCTCCACCAAGGGCCGCATTCCTTCTTCGAACCATCAGTATTATGTCCGGGCCGTTGATTACGTCAACGGCGCGGGCGCCAGGCTGCCGGGCGACATTCAGTGGGCCAGGACCGTGCCCATGGTCGTCCTGGTCAACGTCGGCTCGGCATCCGCCTCCGAAATCGTTGCCGGCGCCTTGCAGGATCACAAGCGCGCCACGCTCATCGGCAACCGTACTTTTGGCAAGGGGTCGGTGCAAAGTGTGCTGCCGCTGAGCGAAGACACCGGTATCAAGCTCACCACGGCGCTCTATTACACGCCAAGCGGGCGCTCCATCCAATTGACGGGGGTGGTGCCCAACATCACGGTCGATGACACCGCGCAGGGCAATCTGTTCCGCCTGCCGCGCGAAGTGGATTTGAAGCACCATTTGCTGAACAAAGAGGCCGCGGCGCAGGATCTCACTGACGAAATGGCGGACAAGCCCAAGGTGGAGCCAAAAATGTTCGAATTTGGCGGAGCGGACGACTATCAACTGCGCGAGGCCGTCAATTTCCTCGACGGTCGTCCGGTCAAGCGCCGCAATCCGTCATTGGTGCTGGGCGGGGCGGCGCAGGCCAAGGGCAAAGCCAAGGATGCGCATCAAACGGCGCCGGCAGTCAATTCGTCGGAAAAAAAAACTCCACTGAACGGCCCTGAGCCTCGTGTCGAGCATTATCGCGTCACGCCGGAAGGCGTGATACGCGTTCACTGACGTGGACGATCCGCAGCTGCTGCGGTATGCCCGTCACATTCTGCTCGATGAAATCGGCATAGAAGGGCAAGAGCGGTTGCTGGGAGCCGCCGTGCTGGTGGTGGGCGCGGGCGGCCTGGGTTCGCCGGTTGCCGCCTATCTGGCCGCTTCCGGCGTCGGCCGCATCGTGCTGGCCGACGACGATGTCGTCGAGTTGTCCAATCTTCAGCGGCAGTTGCTGCACACGACGGCGCGCGTGGGCTGGCCGAAGGCGCGTTCAGGCCGGGAGATGCTGGTGGCGCTCAACCCCGAAATTCAAATCGAGATTCTGGAGCAGCGGCTTGAGGGCGATAGTCTCGCGCGGGCGGTGGCGGGCGTCGATCTGGTGCTGGATTGCTGCGATAATTTCGCAACGCGGCACGCGGTCAACCGGGCATGCGTGCGCTACGGCAAGCCACTGGTTTCCGGGGCGGCCATTCGTTTTTCCGGGCAAATCACGGTATTCGACCTGCGCCACGGCGATTCGCCATGCTATGGCTGCCTGTTTCCGGAAGCCGATCCTGTCCTTGAGGCCAGTTGCGCGACGACTGGAGTATTGGCCCCGCTGGTGGGCGTGATCGGCAGCATGCAGGCGGTGGAGGCAATCAAACTCCTGACCGGCGTGGGAGAACCGGCGCTGGGGCGCCTGTTGTGTTTCGATGCGCTGACGGCGCGCTGGGATGAGATTCGCTTCGCGCGCAACCCGCGGTGCGCCGTCTGCGGGGCACGGCCTGGGCGGCCCGAGTCAGTGTGAGCTGATCATCGTGCCGACGCCGCGGTCGGTCAGGATCTCGAGCAGCAAACAGTGTGGCACACGGCCATCGACCACGTGCACCGAATTGACGCCGTTGCGCGCGGCCCCGAGCGCCGAAGAAATCTTCGGCAGCATGCCGCCCGAAATCGTTCCGTCGTTGAATAGTTCGTCTATCGTCCGCGCCGACAGACTGCGCAGCAATGCGCCGTTCTTGTCGAGCACACCCGGCGTGTTGGTCAGCATGATAAGCTTTTCCGCGCCCAGGGTTTCGGCCATTTTTCCAGCGACGACGTCGGCGTTGATGTTGTAGGCCATGCCATCTTCGCCGTATCCGATGGGGGAGATGACGGGGATGAACTGGTCGTCCTGCAGTGCCTTGACCACCGCCGGCTCGATGCGCGCGATGTCGCCGACGTAGCCGATGTCCAGTAATTTGTCGGGATTGCCCCGGTCGACCATCATTTTTTTGGTGGCCTGAATCAGGCACCCGTCCTTGCCGGTAAGGCCAACCGCCTTGCCGCCGGCCTCATTGATCATCATCACGATGTCCTGCTGGACCTGGCCCCCCAGCACCCACTCCACGACCTCCATGGTCTCGGCGTCCGTCACGCGCATACCCTGAACGAACGCGCCTTCCTTGCCGATGCGCTTGAGCGCCTCATTGATTTGCGGCCCCCCGCCGTGGACGACGACAGGGTTCAGGCCAACCAGTTTCAGCAGAACGACGTCGTGCGCGAAACTGCGCTGCAGAGGTTCCTCGGTCATGGCGTTGCCACCGTACTTGATGACGACGGTCTTGCCATGAAAGCGCCGAATGTACGGCAGCGCTTCCGACAGAACGTCCGCCTTGATGGTCGATGGGTAGCGGGAATCCGGCAGTGGTGTGGTCATGCGTATTGCTCCGGATCGCGTGTGGCCGCTCGCGGAACGGCCACTATTCGTGACATTGGGGGGCACCGAAGGGCTCTTTGATCGAGATGCCCCCCGCCCGCCATGCCTTGCGGGCGGCTGGCGAAGCGCCGGTCAGGTGGGCGTGGTGGCCAGGTGGGCTTGATCAGGAGACCTCTGGGTCAGCCGTTTGCCAGGGCCTTTTCCACGGTTTGCATGAATGCCGCGTGGTCGAAGTTGCCCAGGTAACGCTTGATGATGTGCCCTTGCTTGTCGATCAGGAAAGAAGTGGGGGTCAGCTTGATGTCGCCGAATGCCTTGGCGAGTGTGCCGTGTGAATCGATGGCGACCGTGAAGGGCAGGCGGCGCGATTCGGCATAGTTCTTCACATAGTTGGGCTGGTCGTACTGCATGGCGACGGCGATGGCCCGGAAGCCTTGCGGCGCCAGTTTGTCGTATGACTTGACCATGTCGGGCATCTGCTGGATGCATGTGGTGCAGTCCGTTGCCCAGAACTTCACGAAAACGACTTTGCCGCGCAGATCTTGCGTCGTGATTTTTTGCCCGGTGAGGGATGTGAATGTGACATCGGGTGCCGCTTTGGCCGTACCCGACAATTGCCAGAAGCCTGCCCCGGCCAGCGCGACGGCCGCCACGACACCAATGAGTACTTTTTTCATTTCACGGGCATTACCTGCACACCTTCTGCCGGAGCCGACGGTGTGGGGGTATGCGTAGGAGACGTCGAATTATCCTGTATCGGCGCCGGAGATGTCCGCTGCTGCAGGCTCTGCGGCGACACGATCTCGAACAATTTTACTACTTTGTTGACGCCGTCGACAGACGCCGACGCGATAGCCGCCCGCTGTGCCTCGGCGTCGGTGAC
Organism: Candidimonas sp.; assembly: GCA_004298545.1. Lineage (GTDB taxonomy): Bacteria > Pseudomonadota > Gammaproteobacteria > Burkholderiales > Burkholderiaceae_B > SCQX01. The sequence continues at coordinate 26,949 of SCQX01000198.1, forward strand.
GATGCCCATCAGGTAGACGATGCCGCGCTCGGTGGTTACGCTGATGGTGCGGCTGGGCACGCCTTTCGTGTCGATCAGGTTGGCCTTGACCATCGACGTGATCCACGTGTCGTTGGTGCGCACGCTCAGTGGCGTGATGGAACCGACCCGCAGCGCGTTGATGACCTTGCGAACCTTCGGAATGCGTGACGTGATGGATTCTGCCTGCTGCTTGTCCTGTTGCGTAGGCACATCCCCGGTGAGCAGAACCCAGCCATTGTAAGAAGTGGCGTTCACCCTTGCCTTGTCGTCGAAGTGCTTGAGCATTTCGTTGCCGACCTTGATCTCGATGGTTTGATCGTCGAGCTGCGTACCTGCGGTGCGACGGTCGGTGGCCACCACCGCGGTGGAGGCTGCCGCACCCCCAAGGACGACGGCGCCGCAACCGGAGAGCGTGACCAGCACGACGGCCGCCGCGCAGGCTCGCCAGACATGGCGTGAAAATGGGTTGGTCATCACAGCGAATCTCCGAGCAGTAGGGTGTCGACACCGTCGCACAGCGCATGCAGGAGCAGGATGTGGACCTCTTGGATGTGCATGGTTCGGTCGTGTGGCACGCAGAGGTGAATGTCCGATTCGCGCAGGGCGCTGGTTGCCTTCCCGCCTTTTTTGCCGGTGAGGGCAATGATGGCCATTTCGCGCTCGTGCGCCGCATCGATGGCGCGCAGCACGTTGGGCGAGTTGCCGCTGGTGGAGATCGCCACCAGGACATCCCCGGGGCGCCCGAGCGCGGCGACCTGGCGCTCGAAGACCGTGTCGAAGCCGTAGTCGTTGCCCACCGCGGTGAGAATCGACGTGTCGGTGTTGAGCGCCACACCCGCAAGCGGCAGCCGGTCGCGCTCGAAGCGCCCGACCAGTTCGGCGATGAAGTGCTGGGCGTCGGCGGCCGAGCCGCCGTTGCCGCAGGCGAGAACCTTGCCGTCATTGGACAAGGTTCCGAAGAGCAGATCGACGCTCGCGGCAAGCGGTGCCGCGAGCGCTTTTGCGCTGGCCTTGAAAACGTCTATGGCATCGTCGAAATGCGAGGCCATGCGAGAGGTCATGTCCATGGCGAATATTATCTCATGCGCCGTGCGGCGAGTGTCAGCGGAGGTAACGTGGCCGGCCGATCAGCCTGTTTGCGCGAATGCCTGTTTGAGCCACTGCGTCGTTCCCGGTCCCAGGGCGATGACGTCGAAGCGGCAGGGCGGTGAGCCGTTGGGGAAATGGCGGCGTGTGATCGCGGGCAGGAAGAAACGTGCGGCGCGAATCAGGCGCTGCTGTTTGCGCTGGTTTACACTGGCCGCGGCACCGCCGTAGCGGTCGCTGCCGCGGTAGCGGACTTCGACGAATGCCAACGTGCCGCGGTCGAGGATGATCAGGTCGATTTCGCCGCTTCTGCAACGCAGGTTGCGTGCCAGTACGATGGCCCCCGCGGCTTGCAGATGTCTGCTCGCGCGCGCTTCGGCCTGGCTGCCAAGCTTCTGTCGTGGTGATGCGCCGGCGCGTGGTTGTCGCGGCCGCGCCGTGCGCGCCGCGCGACGCGTGCGCGCCCGCACCGCATCCTGCTGCGCGCGTGCCGCGAGGCGGTAGGCAAGCTCTTCACCGCCATACCGCTCGTCATCGGTGTGCATCGGGTAGACTTTTCACATTTGATTCGTGGATGTGCCAGTATGGACGAGACAGCAGGTTTTGTGGACCCCGGTGTGTCGTGGAATCGTCTTGCCGAACGGATGGGCGCCCAGCGCTGGCCCACCGGCATGCTGTACGTGGTTGCCACCCCCATAGGCAATCTGGGCGATCTGAGCTTGCGCGCGTGGCAGACCTTGTCGCGCTGCGACGCGATCGCGGCGGAGGACACGCGCACCAGCCGCGCGCTGCTCGACGCGTGGGGCATTCATACGCCCCTGATTGCCGCGCATCGCCACAACGAGGCAGCCGCTGCGCAAACCATCCTTGCGCGCCTGCGCCTGGGTGAGCGGGTGGCCCTCATTTCCGACGCCGGCGCTCCGGCCATCAGCGATCCGGGGGCGCGCATCGTCCGCGTCGTGCGCGAGGCGGGGCTTGGCGTGACGGCGGTACCCGGCCCCAGTGCCCCGGTGACCGCGCTCATGGCCAGCGGGGTGACCTCCGATGAAAATCCCGCGTTCGTGTTTGCGGGGTTTCCTCCACCCCGCGCCGCCATGCGGCAAAAGTGGCTCCAGCACTGGCTCCGTGTGCCCGCGCCGCTGGTGTTGTTCGAATCACCTCATCGGCTGCGGACGCTGCTCGATGATCTGGCGCGGGTCTGTGGCGCGGCGCGCGTCGTGACGATCGCGCGCGAGTTGACGAAGCAGTTCGAGCAGGTCGTCACGCTTCCTCTGGGCGACGCGGAAAGCTGGTTGAACGGCGATTCGCATCGCGGGCAGGGAGAATTTGTGATCATCGTGCATGAGGCCGCCGTGGAGGCGGGGAGTGGTGAACCCGACGCGCCTGTCGTCGGTCTGCTCGATGCGCTGCTCGAATCGCTCAGCGTGCGTGATGCGGCGCGTGTCGCCTCGCGGGTGACGGGGCAATCGCGCGACACCCTGTACGCCCTTGCGCTGGAACGGCGCGGGAACCGCCGGTGACGATCGCCGACGCGATTGTTGACGCTGTCGATCAGCGCACGGTTACGGTGGCCGTGGAACCGGTTGCTTCCTGGATGCGCACTGCGGCGCGGTCGGCAGACTTGCGGTTGGGATAAGGCCCTATTTGCACACGATACAGCGCCGTGCCGGGCTCCACGGTGGCGGATCGGCTTTCCACATCGGTGATCTGTGCGTTGATGGCGCGGGCGAGGTGATTGGCATTGCGCTCGGCGCTGAAAGCGCCAAACTGAAGGTAGATGCGGCCGTCTGCGGCGGCTTCGGCATGGGTC
>SCQX01000022.1 GCA_004298545.1 Candidimonas sp.
GCGCACTTCAGGAACGTGCCATCAGCCCGAGAAGCCGCCGCCGTCCAGATACTGCTGCTCATCGGGCGTGGTTGCGCGGCCAAGCTCGGCATTGCGATGCGGAAAACGACCGAAACGCTCGATAATTTTGCAATGCTGCATCGCGTACTCGAGATTCGCGGGCGCGTAGCTACGATAGAGATCCACGCAATAGCGCTGATCGGTCAAATCTTCCGAATGCATGAATGGCAGGAAGACAAACGGCCGCAACACTTCCTCTAGATGCTTGACGTGCTTGAAATTCACCGCGGCGCGCGCGTAGCAGCGCGCCAGCGAGTCGGTGGCGTACATGTGACTGGTGCCACGGAACGCATTGCGCGGAAACTGATCCAACAGCAAGATGAGGCTGAGACACGCATACGGGTCGCTGAGCCAATGGTCGCGCTCGCGGCGCGCGGCGGCGAAATGCAGGTCGGAGAATTCCGCGCGAAACGCGGCATCGAATGAGGCGTTTTTCGCGAACCAGGCCTTCGGGCCCGCGTCGCGCCAGAAATTCACCACTGTACGCGCTTCGCTCAGGCTACCCGGCTTCGCAACATCGGTATCGACGGCCCCACTGGATGGCGCCACCCACCGCAAAGGTTGGGTGTGTTGAGTCATGACATACTCGCGTGCCGACGGGCTCCAGGCAAGAACCCATGCGGCGTGTTCCGAAAAGTTTTACCTTTCCAGCATACCACTTGCACGGATCGACCCCCAAGCCGAACCGTGAACCCGCGCCCGCGAAACAACGCGTCCGCCGCGTCGCCAAGGCTGTGGCAAACGCCCATTCCCACAGCCATTCCGATATAAAGGACCGTCAAGCAAAAGTACTTCAACGCCCCAGACGCTCCGCGGTGACGCCGTTCGCCATACCCATGTCGGTCTTCGGGAAATCCACGACGCAAACCCGCACCTCGCTTTCGGACACGCCCGTCGTACTCGCGCCCGCGTGGCTGAGCGCGGCGATCAGTGCGGCCTTCTGGTCGCCGGTGCGCCCGGCGAGAAAGTCCACCTCGAACATCAGCGCGCGGGTGTCGAAGCGGCCGCCATTCAGATAATGACCGTCGGGCAGCTCGTGCAGCAACACGCGCACATGGGACAGGGGGGCGCCTATGCTTTGCACGACGGCGTCGCTGGAACGCTGCAGCAGATTCTTTTTCTGTTCGGCCGAAAGCCCGCGGCTCGCGGTAATGGTGACATAAGGCATGGCGAAAAGTTCCGGTGCGAAAAGGAAATTCAGTTGAAAACGCAGGTACCCATTATCGCCTGACAACTTTACAGGGGCAAACGCGACGACGCTCCATCGCGAAATTCCGGACAAGCCCCCGTACAATGCGGCAACGGAACCCTGGACGACGCGGACGGTCTCTTCCACTCGACTCGAGGGCCCACGCAACCACCGGAGACTTCATGAACTGGAACAACCAGTTGGCGGACAGCGGCATCTGGCTGCTGGAAGCCTATGTCATCACCGCCGTTCTGTTCTGCCTGGCCGCCTGGGCACTGGCCCGCTTCACGGTCTGGGGTCGCCAATTCTGGGGTATTTCAGGCGCGTACTTCTCTTCACGACGCCACTGGCGGCCCCTTGCCGTCGTCGCGGTCATCCTGTTGCTGACACTGGGCGCCGTGCGTCTCGACGTCCTGTTCTCCAACTGGTACAACAGCATGTACAGTTCGCTGCAGAAGCTCGACGAAGCCGGCTTCTGGTTCGCCATGCTGGTGTTTGCCATATTGGCAACCGCCCACGTGGTGCGGTCGCTGATCGAATTCTACGTACAACAGGCATTCACCATTCACTGGCGCGTATGGCTCAACGAAAGGCTGCTTGGCCAATGGCTTGAAAAGCGCGCGTACTTTCGCACGCAGTATCTCGACACGCCGGTGGAGAACCCCGACCAGCGTATCCAGCAAGACATCACGAGCTTCGTGCAGAACTCGCTGATGTTGTCGATGGGGCTGGTCAACGCGCTGGTCTCCACGTTCGCATTCACACTGATACTCTGGAACCTGTCGGGCCCCCTGTCGGTGCTTGGCGTGAACATTCCGCGCGCGATGGTCTTCCTGGTGTTCATCTACGTCATCATCGCCACATTCTTTGCCATCCGCATCGGGCGCCCACTGATTCTGCTGAACTTCCTGAACGAACGCTTCAACGCCGACTACCGCTACGCGCTGGTGCGCATGCGGGAATACGCCGAGAGCATCGCCTTCTACGCCGGCGAAAAAGTGGAAGGCGCCCTGCTGAGGAACCGATTCGCGCAGGTGATCGCCAACGCCTGGGCGATCGTGTACCGGTCTTTGAAATTCCTGGGATTCAACTTTGCGATTTCGCAAACCGCGGTGGTGTTCCCCTTCATCCTTCAGGCGCAGCGCTTCTTCACCAAGCAGATCACGCTGGGCGACCTCATCCAGACGGCCCAGGCCTTCGGGCAACTACAGACCAACCTGTCGTTCTTCCGCAATGCGTACGACAG
>SCQX01000199.1 GCA_004298545.1 Candidimonas sp.
CCCGTGGGCATCAAGTCGATCGAGCACGCCATCATCGACAAGGGCTGGGAAATGGGCTGGGTCGTGCCGCAGCCGCCCGACCACCAGACGGGCAAGACCGTTGCCATCATCGGCTCGGGCCCGGCGGGCATGGCCTGCGCGCAGCAGCTGGCGCGCGTGGGGCACCGCGTGTCGGTGTTCGACAAGAACGACCGCGTGGGCGGGCTGCTGCGCTACGGGATTCCCGACTTCAAGCTGGAGAAGTCGCACATCGATCGCCGCGTGGCGCAGATGGAAGCCGAGGGGGTGGAGTTCCACACGTCCACCTACATCGGCAAAACCAGTGAGGCCGAGGACGGCCTGACGGTGCGCTCGCCCGAATCGCTGCTCGAATCGTTCGACGCCGTGGTGCTGGCCGGGGGTTCGGAGACGCCGCGCGACCTGCCCGTTCCGGGGCGCGACCTGCGCGGCATCCACTTCGCGCTGGAATTCCTGCGCCAGCAGAACAAAGTGCTGAAGGGCGACCGCATGCCGCGCCAGATCACGGCCAAAGGCAAGCACGTGGTGGTCATCGGCGGCGGCGACACCGGGTCGGACTGCGTCGGCACGAGCAACCGCCAGGGCGCGCTGTCCGTCACCCAGATCGAACTGATGCCCAAGCCGCCCGAACATGAGAACAAGCTGCTGATCTGGCCGTACTGGCCCCTGAAGCTGCGCACGTCGTCCTCGCACGACGAAGGCTGCGAACGCGACTGGGCGATCGTCACCGACGCATTCGACGGCAAGGGCGGCAAGGTCGAGCGCCTGAAGGCGGCACGCGTGGAGTGGCGCAAGGACGCCGCCTCCGGCAAGCTCAAGATGGAGAAAATCGAGGATGGCGCCTTCGACTTGCGGGCAGACCTGGTACTGCTGGCCATGGGGTTCCTGTGCCCGACCAAGCCGGTGCTGTCGGCTTTTGGCATCGGCCTGGACCCGCGCGGCAACGCGCGCGCCAACACGCTGGATTACACGACCACCGTGGGCAAAGTGTTCGCCGCCGGCGACATGCGGCGCGGCCAGTCGCTGGTCGTGTGGGCCATTCGCGAGGGTCGCCAGTGCGCCCGCGCCGTGGACAAATTCCTGATGGGGTCGAGCACCCTGCCGCGGTAGCGCGGAACCGCAACTGGAAGAGCCACAGCCGCGCGAAACGATTCCACTCGGGCCGTTGCCTGTCGACACACATCGACCTGATACTATAGGGGTTTCCCTACGCGGTATCAGCACTTCGAATGACCAACCACCCCGCTACGCCGGCCGATACGGTGCTGCGCCTTGAACGCGCGGTGCTCGGCTACGGCGACATCACGGTGCTCAGCGGCATCGACCTGGTCATCGCCCCCGGGCAGGTGGTGGCTGTCATGGGGGGGTCGGGCTCGGGCAAGACCACGCTGCTGCGCGCCGCCACGGGCCAGATACAGGCGCTGTCGGGCATCGTCGAGGCATTCGGGCGCGACGTCGCCACGGCCGACGTTGCCACCCTGCAACAGCTGCGCCAGCGCATGGGGGTGCTGTTCCAGCAAGGCGCGCTGTTCACCGACCTGAACGTTTTCGAGAACGTGGCCTTCCCGCTGCGCGAGCACCGTCAGGTCAGCGAGGACGAGGTCACGCGGCAGGTGCTCGACAAGCTCGATGCCGTCGGGCTGCGCGCCGCGGCGCATCTGAACATCTCCGAGGTCTCGGGCGGCATGGCGCGCC
>SCQX01000200.1 GCA_004298545.1 Candidimonas sp.
CGGCCTGGTCGTCCACGCGCGACGAACTTGCGCGTCTGGTCAGTGTCCGGCGCGTCAGCGACCCCGAGGCGCTGTTGATGTCGCCCGATCAGGCCGTCCAGTTGCGCGAGAATCTGCACTTGCGCGTCATGACCGCACAGTTGGCGCTGATGATGCGCCAGCAGGCCGTCTGGCAATCTGAAACCCGCACGCTGGAGCAGGCCCTGCGCACACGCTACGATACGAATGATCCGCTGACCCGCGAAGCGCTGGAGCTGGCGGCCGGCCTGGCGCGAACCGTGGTCGACGTCAAGCCGCCCAGTGTGCGCAATAGTCTGGCGGCTATCACTGCGCTGCGCGACGAGGCGTCCAAACGCGACCACGCGCGGTCCTCGAGCCCCGGCGGGGTCGCGGAACCGGCGGCGTCGGCATCGACCGGCGCCGTGTCGGCCGCGCCCCGTCCACACGAAACCACATCGTCCGCCCTCGCCGCACCCCATGCTCGCGCGGGCATGTCGTCCAGTGGCGGCGCCGCGGCGACCGCCACGTCGGGGTTTTTGGGAGGTGGGGCCACCGGTTCCGCCTCGCCGGCCCCCGCGCCGGACGCATCGTCCAGGCCGTTGGAATAGACGATGAAGACCTGGCTCTGGGTTCTTCTGGTATTCGTCGTGGCGGTGGCCCTGGGACTTGTACTGCGCGAGCATGGCGGTAATGTGCTCATCGTGGCGCAGCCATGGCGGATCGAGCTTTCCCTCACGCTGGCGGTACTCTTCCTGATCGCGGGATTTCTCGTCGTCTACCTCGTCGTTCGGCTGCTGGCCTGGCTCATTTCGGGGCCGGCGCGGTTTCGCGCCTGGCATGGCTGGCGTGGCGAGAAGCGCGACCACGAGCTTCTCGAGGGGGGGTGGTTGAACGTTCTCGAGGGCCGCTTCACACAGGGTGAGAAAGAACTCTCCCGCGTGATGGGGCACACGCGCTCCGCGCAACGCAAAGTTTTGGCGAGCCTCGCTAGCGCGCGGGCGTTGCACTATCTGGGCGAATATGGGCGGCGCGATGACGCGCTCAAGTTTGCGCGCGAGCAGGCCGGCGCCGATTCGCGGCTCAAAGACGCGGCGGCAACCGTCACCGCCGAAATGTATCTCGACCAGAACCGGCCGCAGGACGCGCTCGTTTTGTTGCAGCCTTTGCAGGACGCCAGTTCACGCTACTTCAACGCCACGCGCCTCTTGCTGCGCGCCCACCGCCAGTTGAACAATCAAAACCGCGTATTCGATCTTGCGCGTCTATTGCTGCGCCGTGGCGTGCTCGACAAACAACAGGCCATGCCGATCATCGAAACGGCCGTCGCCGCCCGCCTGCGCGCCGCGGGTCCGGATGCGTTCAAATCGATCTGGTCCGATCTGCGTGGCGATGAACGGGTGCTGCCTGGCATTGCGCTGGCGGCGGCGTCGGTGCAGGAGGCCGCGGGCAAGTATGACGAGGCGGCCAAGATTCTCGAGGCGGCGATTGCCGTCAAACCGGACCCCGTTCTGCTCAATGCATACAGCCAGTGTCCGCCCGAGTACGTGGCGCGCCGACTGGGCAAGGCCGAAGTCTGGCTGAAGGCGCGTCCGAACGATTCCGATCTGCTGGCCGCGCTGGGCAACCTGTGCCTGACCGGGCAGTTGTGGGGGCAGGGCGAGCGGTACTTGCTGCGCAGCATGCAAATCCATAGCGATGTGCGCATCCACGCCTTGCTGGGGAACTTGTACGATCGCCTCGGGCGGCCCGCCGATGCCATGAAGCATTGGCGGCTTGCCTCGGACGTTGCGGGTTCCCTGCCAGTCTTGGCGGCCAATCCGGTGCTGCCACCCGCCGATACCCGTGGCGACCCCGGGCCGATCGATGGTGAGCGGGCAGATTCCGCCGCGTTGCGCAATGAACCGGTCGCCGCCAGCGCTGCCGACTATATCGTCGAGTCCGCTGCGGGAGAGGCGGCCGCGCCCCCAGCCCCGGTCCGGGCGGATCCGGGCGGCGCCGCGTTCGATGAATACTTCGACAGCGCGCCCATTCCGGGTGTCGACATGTCGCAAACCTCCGATCAGCCTGCCGGCCGCGCTGGCAAGCATTAGTTAGATATTTCCAATGAAGGGATAGTCATGAGTCTAGAGCGTGTGCCCGCCGGGGCGAAATTGCCTCAGGAGTTCAATGTCATCATTGAGATTCCCATGAATTCGTCACCGGTCAAGTATGAAGTCGACAAGGCGTCGGGCGCGCTGTTCGTCGATCGATTCATGCTCACCGCCATGCACTACCCGTGCAATTACGGTTACATCCCCGAAACGATCTCCGAGGATGGCGACCCTGTCGATGTGCTGGTTCTTACACCGTTCCCCGTGAATTCGGGGGCGGTCATCCGCGCCCGCGCCATTGGCATGCTGCCGATGGAAGACGAGGCAGGCGGCGACGCGAAGGTTCTGGCGGTCCCGATCGACAAGCTCTATCCGCCGTACAGCCATCTGCGCGGGCCCGCGGATTTGCCGGCCGAGACCGCGCGCATTCAGCATTTTTTCGAGCACTACAAAGAGCTCGAGAAGGGCAAGTGGGTGAAAGTCAAGTCGTGGGTCGGTGTCGAGGCCGCCCACCAGGAAATTCTGGACGGAATCGAACGCTACAAGAACGCGAAAAAGGGCAAGTAGCCATGGATACGATCATCCCGTTTCAACCCGCGGTGACGCTGGCCGTCGTTGGCGATCGCGCGCAATTTCCGGTGCGGCGCATCTATTGCGTGGGCCGCAATTATGCGGCGCATGCGCGCGAGATGGGGTTTACCGGCAGGGAAGAGCCGTTCTTCTTCTGCAAGCCGGCCGACGCCCTTATCAACGTTGCCGACGCGCAGACGGGCACCATGCCGTATCCGTCCCGGACGGCCGATTTGCAGTACGAGGTCGAGCTGGTGGTGGCCCTGCATCGGGGCGGGCGCGATCTGACCGTTGCGCAGGCCGACGAATGCGTGTGGGGCTACGCCATTGGCCTGGACATGACGCGGCGCGATCTGCAGGGGGCGGCCAAGAAGCTGGGGCGTCCGTGGGAGGTCGGCAAGGGGTTCGATGGGTCCGCGCCCATCGGTCCGCTGCATCCGCGCGAGAAAGTCGGCACCTTGCGGGGTGGCGCGATCACCCTGAGCGTCAACGGCGAACGCAAGCAGTCCGGCGATCTGGCCGACCTGATCTGGAACGTCGCGGAATCCGTCGCCTGCCTGTCGGGGCTGTTCGAACTGAAGGCGGGCGACATCCTGTTTACCGGCACGCCCCAGGGCGTCGGTCCGGTCGTTGCGGGCGACACCATGGTTGGCGCCGTCGACGGTCTGGGCGAGTTGCGGGTGCGTGTCGTCTAGTGTCCTGTCTGGTTAGTTTGTGCACTTAAATTCGGATGCATGGGCTTGTCAGGCAAGGCGCAAACCGCAGCGATAGCCGCAGCTATCGCGAGGCCAAGCCCGGACACGGGCAGTCCCTGCGGACTGTCCGTGCCTGGCGCGGGGCTGGACCTCTGGTCCAGCGCGGCCTGCAAGGCTTGCAACGCGGCATGGCGGGCCCAGGCGCCGAGGTTAAGTATTCGAATTAGCCAGACAGGACACTAGCATGCCTGCAACGCGTGCCGCGGAATATCGGCGACACATGGAAATCGCGGCAGGATCAGTCGGGGAAGACATCCGCGCCTCCGTGCCAGCTAAGATAGCCACCGGCGGGCGCCGGAACAGCCGCGGGGCGACCATGCCTCGGGTGGCAAACGTTTCGAGGCGGCAATCGCCGGCGTTGTCCGCTTGCTCCCGGCCGCGGCCGGAGCACCCTACCCTCCATTTGATTTTCTTGTAATGGGCGCTGATGCGCCGTCGTTTCGTGACGCTTTTTGCCTAGTTCGGTATCTTCGAATTGTTGCCGTGGAACGCCTGCCGCACACTGTGATCAGGCATGGGCGAGAACGACGGGGGCGGCGATGCGGCACTTGGCGAAGCGGGTTCGCTTTCGGCAGAGCGGGCAGGGAATGACGGAATATATCGTGATCGTGGCGCTGGTGGCCATCGCGGCCATTGCCGTCTATCAGTCGTTCGGCCAGGTCGTCCGCTCACAGACCGCAGCCATGGCGCGGGAACTCGCGGGTGAAGATGGCTCTGAACAGTCCCGCGCGGCGCAAGCCGCTGCCGACACCGCCGCTGCGCAGACCGCGGCGCGCACACTCAAATCATTCACCGGGAACGGGGCCGCGGCACAATGAACCCGCACGCGTCGCCATACCAGCGTGGCCAGGCCCTGGTGCTTGGAATGTTACTGGCGGGCGCCGTGTCCATTGCGTTCGTGCGGTATTTTTCACTGGCGCAAGTCGTTGGCGCCAAGTCGGCGCAGCATCACGCGCTCGATGCGTCCGCCTATAGCGGCGCGCTCGTCCAGGCGCGCGCCTTGAACCTGCTGGCGTACCTGAACACTGCGCACGTTGCGCACCAGGTCGCCATGGCGCACCTGGTGACCCTGGGGTCGTGGTCGGCCTTTGGCGCAACCCAGGCCCGGCAGGCCGCCGTCGGCAATCCGCCAGCCTATCTCATCACCCTGCTGTTTGGCGCCGGTCACGGCGCCGCCTACGCCGCATCGCGTCGCGCGGCGTCCTTGGCCCCCCTGGCGGGCGCCGATGGCGATCTGGCGCGTGCCTACGCGGCCCATGACGATTTCGTCATGCGTGTGTTCGGCCAAGTGCAGGGCCTGGTGGTCGATGGCCTACCCAGCGCACGGCGCAACGCCATGCTGGCCGTGCTTGAACGAAGCGCGTTGCCGCCTGCGGTGCCATCTGGTGGCTCTTTCGATCTGGTCATCGAAGGCGACAATTGGTCAGGGTTTCTCGAGCGCTATTCCGCTGGCCGTACGTTGCGCCCGTTCATTCAACGGGTGGCCGATCTCTATCGTTTTCTGGCGCCGCGAAATCGCATGGCGTCCAATCCGTGGATGGTCGACGCGCGCTGTCCCGGGTTGCGCCACGAGTTGCGTCGGCGCGGTGTTACTGAACTCGACGCGGCCGGCCGCTGGCAGTCCCTCGATACGCAGTCCTTCCACGCATTGCGGGCGAATCGCTGGGTGGGTTGTTATCGTCGTGAGTATCCCATGGGCTGGGGGTGGATTCCCAGCGCAAAGGGGCAAGCACCCGGCGCGCCGTACGTTGAATCACCCCCCGATGATTTTTCCTCACAGGACTTCTGGCGTTGGGTAACCCAGGCCACGGACTGGAGTCTGGTTTCGGGTGATTCGAACCCGCTGGCGAATTCCAGGGCCGTCGCCGCGGTTGCGCGTTGGCACGGGTCCGGGTTGCCCACTTATTTCGATATCGGCGCGGGCTCCGATGTCCTGCGGTTTGGCGTGACACTTCGCCACACCGGGCCGGGTGGCCTGTACCTGCATACACGCAGCGCCGCCGAAACATTCTTTTCCCGTCCCGAATCTCGCGCGGATGGAGCATTGGAGAAAGGCAACCTGTTTCACCCCTACTGGCAGGCCAGACTGGCCGCGCCTCTCACGGGAACGTCGCCGTGACGGCCCTACCAATGGGTTCGGGCGCCGTCGATACGCCGCCGGCCGATCGCGTCGATTTGCCGTCGCCGGGCTGTGGCGGCACCGCGCGGCACATTGCCCGCGCGTCGCGCTGCGGCGGCCAAGCGCTGGTGGAAGGCCTGGTGGTCGTGGCGGCAATGGCGGCTCTGTTCGTCGCCATTCCATGGCTTGGACGCCTACAAGACCTTGCACTGCAGGCGGCGCATGCCAGCCGCTACGCCGCGTTTTCGCTGGCTCGCGACCCTGACCTGCGTCCCGCCGAGTCGATACGCCGCCATTATTTTTTCGGCTCATCGCACCAATGGCGTAGCCTCGCCGGCCAACGCCTCGTTGCGCAGGACTGGCAGGCACGGCTGGCGGTCGCTCCGCATACCGTCCCGGCAACCGCGCTGCCGGGCGGCGTCGATTCAGACGCATCGGCGCTGCGAGGCGGTTTGGCGCTCGACCAGTGGGGAATACTGGAAGCGCGCGTGCAGGTCTCGTTTCCCGAGTCGCCCGCTTTCCCGCCATCAACGGTAGAGGCCGGTCGCCATTTCGCGCGTTGGCGGTATCCATCCTTGTCACGTCACACGGCCATCCTGGTCGATGCGGGACATGCGGCCAGCGACCAACTGGCGCAACAGCGGGTCGCCGAATCGGGCCCGGGGTGGGGCAATGCGGCGGCGGTATCGTATTCGCTCGGACGCCGCATCAGCAACGCCGTCGCGCCGTCCGATCGCGGCTGGGGCCGGGACGCGCCAACGTTCGACTGGCTGGCGCCCTGGGCTGGTTGGCTGCCTTCCCATCATCTGGCTGCCTGGGAGGAAAATCCATGACCCTATCGTCCAATTTTCCTCGAAGCCGCGTGGCCGGGGTGTGGCTGGCGCTCCCGGCGATGCTCGCCGCGACCGCCGTCGCGGCGATGACCGCCAGGGGCGGCGGCCTCGACGACCTTGAGTCGTCCATTCCGGCGGTCTGGCAAGCAACCGAGTTCGTGCTGGTCAATGGAATACCAATTTCTTATCGGCGGTTCGCGGCTGCGGCGGCAGTGCGCGATACCGCCGAGGCCTTGGCGCGCAAGACCGGCTTGTTCGATCGTGTCGTCGCTTTCAATGACAAATTCGTGCTGTTCGGCGTGCGTGACGGCCGGCATTGGGTTGCCGAAATCGACGCGGCGGCGGGTGGGTCCAACGGAACGATATCGGTTCTGCGGTTGCGCGGCGAGAGTAACCCGTCCCGGCCCCTTGTCTCGATGGGCGTACCGTCCTCGTATCGCTGGCTGCCTGCGGGTGCCACGCTGGTTTTCGACCAGGGGTCGCGCGGCGATGGGTATTCTTACACGCAGCGCATTTATCGTTTGGCACAACCTCTGGCCGAAGCAAATCGAATCTTGCGCGCACAGCTGATCCGCCAGGGATGGTCGCCAATCGCGGGAGGCATCGGCGCCCCATCAGGGCTTCTGGAAGCCTGGCGCCACGGCTCGACGCAACTGGTGCTGGCGTTGACCGCGGAATCTTCAGGCAGTGCGCTTCTCGTTCATCACCGCCAATAGTCGGAGGGAGCCATGCGGTTCGCCATCTCGAGTCGTTCCCTGATCGTGTTTGCGCTTGCACTGACTGCCGGGCTTGTCGCCGCCTGGAGTGCGCGCCAGTATCTGCAGTCGCGCATCCAGCAGATCGAGGATCGGGCGCGTACCCCCATGGTGCGACGCATCGTTGCCGCGTACGACCTGCCCGCGGGTACGCGCCTGAATTCCGATAACGTCGCGGTGCGCGAATTTCCAGCGGCCGTCGTCTCAAGCGCCAGCCTGGAACCCGGGCGGTTCACCGAGGTGTCGGACACAGCGCTGCGGGCACCCTTGCGCGCAGGCGATGTCATTCTCCCGATCCACATGGCGTCGGGCAATTCCGAAGCATTTTCCAGCCGCGTCGGGCAAGGCAGACGCGCCATGACGATTCCGGTCGATGTGATCAATTCGGTCTCCGGTCTGCTCGAGCCCGGCGACCTGATCGATCTGTACGTATCGTTCGATTATCGGCGCAAGCGGGTCACCGCGCCGCTGCTGCAGGGCGTGCTGGTGTTGGCGACGGGCGCTCGTTCGCACGCGGTTGCCGAGCGCGCGGGCGCCGGCGGCGGCACATACGCCGCGGTCACACTTGATCTTTCTCCCGAAGACGCGATCAAGCTGGTTGCGGCGCGCCAGGGCGGAACCTTGACGGCATTGTTGCGCCATCCCGCCGATGCGGGCGCCAACCAGAAAGCGGTCCGCGGCGACCTGGCGACACTGCTGGGCGTCGCGGCGCCGGCGCGCGCGACCCCGACGCGCGTGCCCGTCATTTACGGCGACCGGGCCATCAAAAGCCTGCCGGGAACGAATCCGTCCGCCTTCCCGCTTGCTGATCAGGCGCCGCTGTTCGATCTGCCCGGCATGCCGGAACTCGTCAGTGCATGGCTCATGGCGCGTGAAGCCGAACCGGGCGAAGGACCGCCCGTGCTCCAGCCGCCGCGCGAGACGGATCGATGATAAGGCCTTCGCCAGCTCGCGCGCCGGAAGGTATGCGCCGGGTAACCCGCGCGCGCGTGGCGCGGCTCCTCACACGCGCCGTGGCGCTGGCGCCGGTGCTCGTTTTCTTTCACGGCACAGTGGCTGGCCAGCCAGAGGCGTCCATCAAGCTTCAGGTGGGCGAGGTACAGGTGTTGCCCATTCCCGACGTGCTGCGGGTCGTGGTTGGCAACGGCCATGTGGTCAATGCCGTCACGACTGATGAAAAGGAAGTCATCGTGTTTGCGCGCCATGGTGGCTCCAGTTCTCTGCACGTCTGGTCGGCCAGTGGCGGGCCGCGGCGTTATCGCGTCGAAGTCGTGCCCGATGGCCTGCCCGAGCTGCAGCGTCAGTTGCGAGCAGTACTCGAAAGGCTGCCCAACGTTCGGGTGTCCACGGTTGGCGACAAACTGCTGGTGGAGGGGGATTCCATATCGGATGGTGACCGCGAACGCATTGCCGTGCTGGGCAAGCAGTATCCGCAACTGCTTGATTTCACCAGCCAGGTGGGGTGGGATCGCATGGTCTTGCTCGACGTGCAGGTAATAGAGGTTCCCCGCAACCAGTTGCGTGAGCTTGGGGTTCGGTGGGAGCCCGCCACCGCGGGTGGTTTCAGCACGGGCTTGCTTTGGGACGGCGGGTCGAGACGCCCGCTCGAGCGCCCCGGCGGCGAGGATGCGCTCGCGGTGCCGTTTCCGGCGACGCGGGCCGTTGGCTACTTTGGCATCAACGCGTTGTTGTCGGCGCGTATCGACGCCATGGCCAAAACCGGTTCTGCGGTAGTGCTGGCGCAGCCCCAGTTGCTGGCACGCAGTGGCGCGACGGCAGAATTCCTTGCCGGCGGCGAGGTGCCATACTCCACGGTTGACGCGAACGGCAACGCGAATACCGCGTTCAAGCCCTATGGGGTGTCACTGCGCATCACGCCACGCATCGAGCACAATCGGGCGGTGCGGTCACGCGTGGAGGTCGAGGTCAGTTCCGTCGATACATCGATGTCGGCGCCCGGCGGGCCGGCCCTCAAAACACGGCGGGCCGCCACCGAATTCAATGTGCGCTCCGGGCAAACGCTGGTTCTCGCTGGTTTTCTCTCGCGCGAAGCGTCTCACAATGTCGACAAGATTCCTGCTCTGGGCGATATTCCGCTGCTGGGTCGTCTGTTTGGCTCGCACAGGGTGCAGCGTGGTGAGACCGAACTGGCAATCTTCGTTACGCCAACGGTCGTCACGCCCGATCAGCCCGATCTTGCGCAACGAATTGAACGTGGACGCGCCGTCGTCAAGGCGGCGTTTCCCGAGCCCGATCTCATCAACGTGCCGGTTGCCGCGTCGGCGAATTTGCCGCTCCCAGCGCGTGCGCAGTCCGGTTCCGAAGCCTGGGACCCGTATGCCGGCACGGGCTCCCAGTGGGTTGCATCGGCCACACGCGGAAGTGGAATGTGATCATTATGTTCAGCCTGATTTTGCGCTATGAAGACGGTACCGTCGAGACACGTGACATTCCCTTGCCGTTCGAAGTGGGTCGCGCCCCCGAGTGCGGGCTGCGCTTGCGCACCTGGCGCGTGGCGCGCCGCCACGCCGGCTTCCGCGAATCGGGGGTCGGCGTGATGGTCGAAGATTTCGGTTCGCTCGGCGGTACGCTGGTCAACGGGCGGCGCATCACGCAACATGGCCCGCTGTGCGCGGGAGACGAAATTCTGGTGGGACCGTGTCTGATGTGCGTCGTCCGGTTGCCCGATCAAAGCTCCGCCGCCGGCGCGCGCTCCGATTCGCGGTTCAACGATGAGAGGGCGTGCGTCGATTCCGCGCGAAGGCCGCGCCGGCCGATGGAAAGCACCGCCATGGGCAACGGTGCATCAATGGCCATCGGCGCCGGTGGCGCGTCCGATGCGGCATGCGTGCCCCTGCAGACAGCACCGGCGCCGACCGAAGGCGCAGTGGCGCTCGCGCGGCGCGCGCCGCCGTTGGACGAGCGTCTGCGACACCGGCGCCGCCTGCACGGCGCGTTGATCGAGGCGCTCGACCTCAGGCGCCGCGATATCGGCGCGCTTAGCGACGCGGCATTGCGTGAGCAGGCGCGCGAGACCCTGGCCGACATCCTTGCGCGCGACACCCGGCTGCCGGCGGCACTGGATCGCAAGGAACTTCTTGCCGAAGTGCTCGATGAAGCGGTTGGCCTGGGGCCCCTGGAGCCGCTTCTGGCCGATCCGACTATCAGCGAGATCATGGTCAATCGTCATGACGAAATTTTTGTCGAGAAGGCGGGAATGCTCGTGCGGCATCCTTCCGGCTTCAGCAGCGAGCAGGCTGTTCTGGGAGTCATAGAACGCATCGTCTCGCCGCTCGGTCGCCGCATCGACGAGAGTTCGCCCATGGTTGACGCGCGCCTGCGTGACGGGTCCCGCGTGAATGCCGTGATTGCGCCCGTGGCGCTGCGCGGCGCCAGTCTGACCATCCGCAAATTTCCGGTGCGCCGCCCGCGCATGGATGACCTCGTGGGCATGGGTTCGCTCGACGACGCGATGCGCCGGTTCCTCGAGGTGTGTGTCGCGCACAAGAAAAACATCGTGGTGTCGGGCGGCACCGGTTCGGGCAAGACGACGCTGCTCAACGTGCTGTCGAATGCCATCCCCGCGGGGGAGCGCGTGGTCACCATCGAGGATGCGGCGGAACTGCGCCTCGACCACGCGCATCTGGTGTCGCTGGAGTCGCGCCCGGCCAATCTTGAAGGCAGTGGCCGCATCGAGATACGGGATCTGGTGCGCAATGCGTTGCGCATGCGGCCCGATCGCATCGTGATCGGCGAATGTCGCGGCGCCGAGGCGTTCGATATGCTGGCGGCCATGAATACCGGCCATGAAGGGTCGTTGACCACCCTGCATGCCAACAGCCCGCGCGACGCTCTCGCGCGGCTCGAGACCATGATTCTGATGGCTGGCATGGATCTTCCGCTGGCGGCCGTGCGTGAGCACATCGCGGCAAGCATCGACCTGATCGTCCAGCAGGTTCGGCTGGCGGACGGTCGCCGCGTCATTACCGCCATCGTGGAAGTGACCGGCATGGAAAGCGGGCGCATACAGTTGCAGGATCTGTTCCGCCTGGAGCTTGGGGCGTCAGCGTCATTCACCGGTTGTGGGGTCATACCGGATTTCTTCTCCAAGGCTGCCGGAATCCCGGCGGAAATCTCCGCCGATCTGTTCAGCCGGCGCAGCCCATTGCGATGGGAGAATGGCCGGCAAGCGACGGAGCTGGCGACGTGATGATTCATATTTTCGTTGCGTGCGTGGCGGCGGTCGTCGCATTGGCGTCATGGTTCGCACTGCTGGCCGTTGGCCGCGCTTATCGGCGATACCAGGAAACTTTTCAAAACCGTGCCCGCGCCAGCGCCAGCGAATTCTTTCTGTTCCTCGATCCATCGCAGCTCTGGACGCTCAACTTGTTGGTTTGCGGCGGTCTGACCCTGGGGGCGTATGTCGTTGCCGGGTCTCTCATCGCCGCCACCCTGGCGGGGGCGGTCGCCCTGGTAGCGCCGCATTATGTCGTTGCAAGCTTGCGTCGGCGGCGTCTCGACCGCGCGGATCGCCAACTGCCCGATTTCCTTCTTGCGCTTGCCGGCGCATTGCGGGCGGGGCAGGGTATGCAGGCCGCGTTGCGGCAGCTCGTGCCACATCTGTCCGAACCACTCGCGCAGGAGTTTGGTTTGATGCTGCGCGAACAGCGCATGGGGGTCGCGTTCGACCGCGCGTTGTCGCAGCTGTATCGCCGTGTTCCGACAGAAGGAATGGGGCTGGTGGTGTCGTCGCTCAAGGTTGCCATGCAGAGCGGCGGGAACCTTGCCGAGACGCTCGACCGCATTGCCGCCACGGTAAGGGGCCGCTTGCATCTGCTGGGGCGAATCCACGCGTTGACGGCGCAGGGCCGCCTGCAGGCCTGGATCATGACCCTGCTCCCGCCCGGTATGGTTGTCGCGCTCAGCAGCCTCGATCCGGAGACGATCTCGCCCTTGTGGCAATCGCCCGCGGGTTGGGCCGTTCTGGCGGCGGTAGCGGTGCTGGAGGCCACCGGAATTCTGCTCATCCGGCGCATCGTGCGCATCGATATCTAGGTGGTTGTCATTTGGCGGCACGGGGGTGTCCATGGTTTTTTATTTCTGGGCGAGTTGTCTGGCTGCCGGCATCAGTATCGGGTTGTTGTTGCGCCTGGGCCTGGCGCCCGCGCTGGTACCGGCGCAAAAGACGGCGGGTCGCCCCGCGCATTGGCTGCTCCGGCTGGTCTGGCCATGGATTCTCGCGCTTGCCCCGGTGTGCGGGCTGTTCGTCTCATGGCGGTCGCGACGGGTGTTGGCTCGCGCCGTCGACGGAGCGGGGCTGGACGCGTCGCTGTGGCCGCCGGAACGGGTCGCCGCGGCGCAATGTCTGGCGGCGGTGGCCGGTTTCTTTATCGGCTTGACCATCGCGTTCGCTGTTGCGGCGATGCGGCCGGGCGTGGCCATCGGGGTGGCGGCGGCCATGGGGGCCGTGGGCGGCGCCTGGCCGCGCCTGATATTGCGCGAACGCGCGGCCCGTCGGAAACGCATGATGTTGCGCGAATTCCCGTTTTTGGTCGATATCACCACCCTTTGTGTCGAGTCTGGCTTGAATCTGGCGGGCGCGCTCGAGTTGGCCGCCGCTGACAGCCCCGATGGTCCGCTACGCCAGGAGTTGCGCTATGCGCTGGCCGACATGCGCGCCGGAATGCCGCGCATGGATGCGTTGTCCAATCTGGCGCACCGCACCGATTTGCCGGCGCTGCGCCAGTGGGTGGCGGCGCTGGCGCAGGCCGATCGCCTGGGCATGAGTTTGGGGCCGCTGCTGCGCGCGCAGTCGGAACAGCGCCGCGCGGAGCGGTTCCTGCGGGCGGAAAAATTGGCGCTCGAAGCCCCTGTGAAAATGCTGTTTCCGCTTGTCGTATGCATTTTTCCGTGCACTTTCCTGGTCATCGGTTTTCCCATCGCAATCAGGCTGATGGGGGCGATGACATGATCTCGCCCGCGGCCGAATTGCGCCTGGTCGTTGCGCGTGGCTTCGCGGCGCGGCTGCGTGGCCTGCATGCGTTCCAGGCGTTTACCGGTGGTGTGGGGCTGTGGCTGGTACCGTGCCGCGCGATTCACTCGGTGCGCATGCGTTACGACATCGATGTCGTGTTTCTCGACAAAAAACTTCGTGTGGTTCGGGTAGTGGAAAATCTTCGGCCGAATCGCCTGGCCTGGTGTCGCGGGGCGGCATCGGTGGTCGAGTTGCCCGCGGGCTATTGCGCGACAACGCCGGGGTATGAAACAGCGCTTGCCCGTGCGCTCGCCGATGCCACCGGAAC
>SCQX01000201.1 GCA_004298545.1 Candidimonas sp.
CCCCCCCCCCCCAGCACCGCCACCGCCGCCCGCGCCAGCAGTGCTATCGCCGAAGCCGCCAACCCCGCCGTCGCCGCCGGCACCTACTGTGCCGATACCGCCATTGCCACCAACCCCATAGCCACCACCACCAACGCCGCCGAAGCCGCCACTGCCGAAGCCGCCGGCGCCGCCACCACCACCGCCCACGCCAGCACCGCCGAAGCCGCCGTTACCAACCAAACCGGTCGTCAGGCTCACTCCACCACCCCCACCACCGTCGCCAAAGCTGACACCGGGGGCGCCGTTTTCACTGCCAGCAGGGAGGGAGGAAACACCGCCACCGGAGCCGCCAGTGCCAGAGCCGGGAGTACCGACGCCACCCGCGCCGCCCGCGCCACCATCGGCCCAGGCTGGCGCCCCCGCAAAGCCGGCCAGCGCCAAGGCAAATATACTGACGGCGAGCCGCTGTCCCGGATGCGACCTGGTCTGTATGCAGGCTCTTTTCGATGCCGCGCTTAAAACGTTTGGAGTGGCTCCCTGGGCAATGCGGTGAATGGGGCCAACACGATTCATTGGTGAGAATCCTTCGATTTATGAAAAGAAAGAGCCCGGCGCAACACGCGTGCCCCCCGCACGAAATTCAGACTGCAAGCACGGACAATGCATCGCTCATGTCATGTCACGGCACACCAAGCGTCCGTAACATATATACCAGTATTGTCGCAATTTACTACTTCCCGCCTCCACTCCGTCCGGTAATCCATCTCTCCAAAAAAAATGCTGCACTGCGACTCGATCTGCTTCATTGAGTCTATTCAATCGTAGGCCAGAGAACCAACGGGAGCCCCCAAACGAAAAAATCCGCCCCCCCCCGAAGAGAGACCAGCAGTCTTGCTGCTCGTAACGAAAGAGCCGCTCGCCGTGACGAGACACAAAAGGCGTCATGACAGCGATTGCGATCTTACTGTGACGAAAATAACCTATAATTAGTCATACATGGCTATGTTAATAGGTAAAACAATGGATCAATCTCGTCTCTTGTCGCTTTCAACGGCCTTTAGCCCGAGTGCTCCTATTGATCAACGCTCACTTCTTGCCGGTCGGGTATCTCAGCTGTTGGACGTTCTTAATGTTGTCGGCCAGAAAGGACAGCACGCCATACTTTTCGGTGAAAGGGGTGTCGGAAAGACATCTCTTGCGAGAGTCATTTCTCGGCTTTCTATAGGTCAGCCCGTGACGGTAGTCTCTGTGAACTGCGACCCTTCTACCACCTTTGAGTCATTGTGGAGGAAGATTACCAAAGAGATTTCGATAAATCTCGCACAGAGACAAGCTCCTGGCTTTTTATCCGAAGCACGTGCACAGTCAGCATCGCTGGACGAGTTTCTGCCTTCCCCCATTTCTCCAGACGATATCCGGCACCTATTTGGCCGCCTTGGAAAGATGCTGATCGTGATAGACGAGATGGATCGCATCAAAGACAAAAGCACTACATCATTGATGGCCGATACTATAAAGGCATTGTCGGATCACGCGGTAGACACCACACTACTTCTAGTAGGCGTCGCCGATTCTGTAGATACCTTGATTTCTGAACATCAATCGGTGGAACGCGCACTGATGCAAATCCAAATGCCACGCATGTCGCCGAACGAATTAGAAGAGATTATCAATAACGGTTTCCAAGAAGCAAAGATGACCGCCACAGGTGATGCGCGTAAAAAGATCGTCTCGTTGTCGCAAGGGCTACCCCACTACACGCATCTACTGTCTCAAACCGCCGGACAGCGCGCCGCAATGACTGACCGAACTGAGGTTACCGCTCAAGACGTTCGTACCGCAATAGATGCTGCACTCGCAAAGGCGCAACAAAGTACAATCAGCGCGTATCACAGTGCGACCAGTAGCTCCAGGGAAAATCTCTATCCGCAAGTTCTCCTCGCGTGCGCAATGGCAAAGCCAGATAACTTGGGATATTTTGCCTCGATAGATGTACGTCGGCCGCTCAGTCGAATTATGAAAAAAGCATACGACATCCCCGCGTTTGCACAACATCTGAAAGCCTTTTGCGACCCCACAAGAGGCCCCGTCCTGCAGAGAACCGGAAGCGCTCGTCGCTACCGATTCAGATTCGTCAACCCGCTGCTGCAACCATATGTCTTAATGAACGGAATCCGTAAGGGCCTCATTAAAGAAACGGACATTCTCGCATAGCATCACCAGTGCGACCACCCGAACAACCTCACCCCAAACCACATCGCGTGCCTGCGCACCCAGGTAGAGCATCGGCCCACAATACTCGTCATGCACCAGCGGTACCTGATGTGCGCGTCAACGGCCGTACACATCTCTAGCAGCAGCGCATCGGCAACCAAGCGCGGGACTTCGTGACTATCGTAGCTGAGATGGATAGATTCGAATTTGACCTACCGACGCTTAAGAATGTCCTCCATCCTGGACTCGATCTCGGCTTTCGTGGCGTCCATGGCTGCGTTGCGCAGGTCGAGATAGGTTCCGAAGTACTTGCCGCAATTCGAGCAGGATATTTTGGTCGAGTCGATCGCGTCGTCGAGCCAAGAGAGTCTGGTTCCGCATCCTTTGCAGCTAAATGAAACGGTGACCTTGTCGCTCGCCATGTGATGCCTCCGTTAGTTGTCCATTGTTTAGTTCGTCGGCCTCACGCATGCGCAGGCTCTCGAAAGGATGCAACGATCGGTCGGGGTCTTTGTTCGGCTTGCCACAGATCGTACTGAGATTGCATGTTGACCCACATTTCGGCGCTGGTTCCGAGGGCATCACGAAGACGCAAGGCCATGTCGGCCGAAATGCCGGCAGAGCCGTTGAGGATACGGGATAGGGCGGTACGGGTGACGCCCAGACGTGCAGCCGCCTCCGTGACAGTCAGGTCGCCCAAGAATTCGCGCAGTGCCAGACCTGGATGTGCTGGGTTATGCATACGCATGGTGTTCTCCTAGTGATAGTCCTGGTAGTCCACCAGAATGGCGTCCACGTCCTCGAAGCAGAAGGTGAGGCGCCAGTTACCGCTGACCGACACGGACCAGTGATCTTGAACTGGCTGGCCCTTTGGATTGTTTCCTGAGAGCTTGTGCAATTTCCACCCTGGAGCGCTCATGTCCTGAGGTCCGATCGCAGCATTCAGGGTCGTCAGTTGCACGTTCAAACGCATCGCGTGCTTGGCCTGGACGCCTACTTTTGATCCTGTCTCGAAGAAGACCTGAAGGCCCTTGTGTCGGAAGCTCTTGATCATTTGTGTAGTGTATAGCATCACTACACTATAAGCAAGTGGCGAGAGCGGACGTTGCGACCCTTAGGTCTCTATTTTTTCATGCGGCGTTGGTACTCCTCTAGATCGCTGGCGATCTCGTTCATGTCGATTGGAGCGTCGGGGTCTACTGACGTCGGGTCGCTGGCGGCATCTTCGGGCGGTTGCTTCGAGATGGGCGCGCTTTCTTTGACAACCGCAGCGCTGGTATGTGATAGATCAGATGAGTCCTTTTTTGTGATCATGCGACGCACCAACGCAGCAAGTCCTTCAAGTTCCGTCCTGTTCTTGGGGTCGCTCAAGTAGTTTGCGAACTCGGTTGCGAAGTCATCTGGCTTCTGTTCCGACAGGAGCGTGCGTGCGCGGTCGTCCGAGAAGCTCTGTTCGAGTCGGTAGACGATTTCAGCGTTCATGCTGCGACCGCTGGCCTGTGCCGCGACCTTGATGCGATCACGCATGCCGTCTGGCATCCGAACGATGAACCTGTCCTGAAGTTCGCTGGGGTACCGTGCTGCCGCTGCTGAAACAGGAAGAGGTGGCGTGATGGCTGATGAAAAACACTACCCCTCCAGCACGGCCGACAAGTTCATGTTGCGTTTCACGGACATCAACATGCGGCAGGACCCTGATACGGTACATCGGAGACGAATGGCCGCCGACATGTTCGCCCAAAACGGTCCAGAAATGGGCGCGCATAGGGATGGATAGGGCTGGTCTGCCCAACGTCCACTTTCACGACCTGCGGCATTCCACAGCCTCGGCGCTGATCAATGCCGGAGCAAGCCTGTACGTCGTGGGCCAAATCCTTGGTCACAAGGACCCGAGATCGACGCAGAGGTATGCCCACTTGAAGGACGAAATCAAGCGCCAGGCGCTGGCCAGGATCGGCCAAAATCTGGGCGGGTAAGTTTTTGGACAAAACGGCGGAAATCATGCGATTCTGGGCAACCGTGGAAGCCGGAGAGCCGCATAAACATTAGCTCCACGGTATCCGTATCGGACTCGAAATCCGGTATACGGTAACTCCGTATCGTGAGTTCGAATCTCACCCTGTCCGCCAAGCTCTTTAAGGGCTTGGCTCTACCTCCTCGTCAACCCTGAAACACGCTGAAATTTCTGGCGGAATGCGTGACTATCCGTAACTGTGCCCTGGCGTAACACGGGTAAAGTTGCGTTTTGATGCGCTTTTGTGGCGGCCCGCTTACATTTCAGGCGTGAAACCCGACCACAATGGGATCGTCAAGCCAATGAGGTATTTGCCATGAAACGGATTTTGCTGGCCAGTGCAGCTGCACTCGCCATGGCGTGCTCCACGGCCGCCATGGCTCACGTCAGCATTGGTGTCTCAATAGGCATCCCCGGTGTCGTATTCGGGGCCCCGGCCTATTACTACCCGCCCGTGGCCTATGTGGCGCCACCGCCTCCAGTAGTGGTTGCGCCGCCGCCGGTGGTGGTTGTGCCGGGCGCGGTACCGGTGTACGGCCCTTACTACGGGTACGGATGGCACCGCGGCCGTTATTACCGTGGCGGCTACTACGCGCACGGCCATAGAGGCCATCGCGGATATTATCGTCATCACTAGCGTCCTGTTTGCAAACAGGGCGCAGAAGGCAAAAAGGGCACTGAAGGCAAGCGCAGTTTTTCGTGTGGGAACTCCTCCTGATGCAGTGCAGTGAAACAAAGGGCCGCGTGAAATGCGCGGCCCTTTGTTTCATCGGCAAGGAGTCATCGCTGCGGCGCGAGCACCGAAACGCCGCCCATGTACGGGCGCAACACGTCCGGCACCACGACGCTGCCATCTTCGCGCTGACAGTTTTCAAGCACCGCCACCAGGGCGCGCCCCACCGCCAGGCCCGAACCGTTCAGCGTGTGCACATACGCCGGCTTGCCGCTCTCGGGGCGATAGCGCGCGTGCATGCGGCGCGCCTGGAAAGCCTCGCAATTGGATACCGACGAAATTTCCCGCCAGGTGTCCTGCGCGGGCAGCCAAACTTCCAGGTCGTAGGTCTTCGCGGCGCCAAACCCCATGTCGCCGCCACACAGAAGGACGACGCGATACGGTACCCCCAGTCGCTGCAATACCGTTTCGGCGTGCCGCACCATCTCTTCGAGCGTGTCATACGATTTCTCGGGAAGCGTGGCCTGCACCATCTCGACCTTGTCGAACTGATGCTGGCGTATGATGCCGCGCACGTCGCGCCCGCCGCTGCCGGCTTCGGAACGGAAGCAAGGCGTATGAGCGGTCAATTTCACCGGCAGATCGCGCTCGGGAATGATGCTGTCGCGCATCGAGCCGACCAATGTCACCTCGGCGGTCGAAATCAGGTACAGCTCTTCCTTCGCGCCGCCGCGCCCCGCGTCTTGCTGTGGCGATTCCTCGCCTTCCTCGTCCTCACCCCCTTTGGTGACCCAGAACATGTCGTCCCTGAATTTGGGCAGCTGGCCGGTACCCAGCAAAGTTGATCCATTGACGATATACGGCGTATAGCACTCGGTATAGCCATGCTCGCCCGTCTGCAAGTCGAGCATGAACTGCGCCAGAGCGCGATGCAGCCGCGCAAGCGGCCCTCGCAACATCATGAAGCGCGCCCCGGCCAACTTGCGCGCACTTTCGAAATCCAGCCCGAACGCCTCGCCCAGCGTTACATGGTCACGCGTCACAAATGGAAAGGCGCGCGGGCAGCCACGCGCATCCACCGCCATTCCCGGCGGAATCCAGCGGCGCACTTCCACATTGTCATCGCTGGACAACCCCGGCGGCACACTCGCATGCGGCAAATTGGGCAACGTCATGAGCCACTCGCCAAGCTCTGATTGCACGCGTGACAGATCGAGCTCCAGCTGCCTGAGGCGTTCCGGGATGACCTGCGATTCGGCCAGCTCTTTGCTCGCGTCGCGCCCGCCGGACTTGAGTTGCCCCACGAGGCGCGACAGCGCGTTGCGACGCGCCTGCAGCGCTTCGGTTTCAACCTGTACCGCCTTGCGGCGCGCCTCCAGCCGGCCGAAACGGTCGGTATCGAACTGAACGCCGCGCAGGGCAAGGCGTTCGACGACGGCAGGCAGGTCTTTGCGCAGTTGATTCGGGTCTAGCATTGGTCTATCCGTGAGGGAAGAGAACGGCCCGCCACGCCCGCCTCACCTGGCGGCGCCGATCGGGCCACCGAAATTATACAAAGCGGCTTCGTGGCCGATCGCCCCGCCCCCGAAGAACCCCGCCCGTTCGGGCCCCGACAGGCAGGGCTGCACCGATCGCGGCCGTTCCTGCCGCAGTACCTACTTTCCCTTGCGCGCCGCTTCGTCGAGCTCGCGCAGGAACGCGAGCCGCTCGGCAATCCTGGCCTCGAGCCCGCGGGCCACGGGGCGATACCAGCCAGGCCTTGCCATGCCATCCGGCAAATAGGTTTCGCCGGCGGCGTATCCCTGGGGTTCGTCATGCGCGTAGCGGTAAGCGTGACCGTACCCCAGGTCTTTCATGAGCGCGGTGGGCGCATTGCGCAGATGCAGGGGAACTTCGCGCGACGCGTCCTGGCGCACGAAGGCGCGGGCGGCGCTGTATGCCTTGTAGCCCGCATTGCTCTTGGCCGCCACCGCCAGGTAGATGACCGCCTGCGCCAGTGCCAGCTCGCCTTCGGGCGAACCCAGCCGCTCGTACGTGCTGGCGGCGTCGTTGGCGATCTGCATGGCGCGCGGATCGGCCAGGCCTATATCTTCCCAGGCCATGCGCACGATGCGCCGCGCCAGATAGCGCGGATCGGCGCCGCCATCGAGCATGCGCGAAAACCAGTAGAGCGAAGCATCCGGGTCGGACCCGCGTACCGACTTGTGAAGCGCGCTGATCTGGTCGTAGAAGGCTTCCCCCCCTTTGTCGAAACGCCGCATGTTCTGCGACAGCGCCGCTTCCAGCGCCGCCGCGTCGACCAGATCCCGATGTGCACCCAAGGCCGCCTCGACGACGATTTCCACGGCATTGATGAGGCGGCGCGCGTCGCCGTCGGCCCAGGCAGCCAATCGACCGCGCGCGTCTTCGTCGAAACGCGGGACATGCGACGCGATTCCGCCAGAGCCCGCGCGGGCGGCGAGACCGGCGTCGAACGCCTCCAGCGCCCGATCGAACAGCCCGAGCAGATCCTCGACGGACAGCGGTTCCAACACATAGACCCGTGCGCGCGACAACAGCGCCGAATTCACTTCGAACGACGGGTTTTCGGTCGTCGCGCCGATGAACGTGAACAAGCCGTTCTCGACGTACGGCAGAAAGGCATCTTGCTGCGCCTTGTTGAAACGGTGCACCTCATCGACGAAAAGGATGGTGCGCCGCCCCACCCCTTGCGCCGCCTGCGCGGCGGCGACCGCCTCGCGAATGTCCTTGACGCCGCCGAGCACCGCGGAAATGGCGATGAAGCGGGCGTCGAACGCGTCCGCCATGAGCCGCGCCAAGGTTGTCTTGCCCACACCGGGCGGCCCCCAGAAGATCATGGAATGCGGCCGGCCGGATTCGAACGCGACGCGCAGCGGCTTGCCCGGCCCCAGCAGATGGCGCTGCCCCACCACGTCGTCCAGCGTCTTCGGGCGCAGGCGCTCGGCCAGGGGCGTGTGCGCTGCGGTGGAAGAATCGAACAGGCTGCCGGATTCGGACATGCGTTGGCGCGCCGCCGGCCTCACGATCACATATGAACGACGGTCACGCCTTTGGGCAGCGTGAATGTGAACGCGTCGGCGGACATCTGAGGGTTGGTCTGGATATTGGAGAGTTCGATGCGCGTAACCTGCCCGAACGAATCGAGCAGTTCCAGCCGCACCGGCCGATTGTCGCGGAAGCCAAGGTCGACGTGGACAAAACCCGCGTCGGCCTTGCTGCGTGGCGCGGCCCGCAGCCACTGCAGGCCATCTTTGTCGGGCAGCGGCGTGGTGATGAAGGCAGTATCGAGCGACCCCGACCCGAACAAGATTGCCGCCGGCGAAGCGCCTATGGATTTGCTGACATCGCGCTCGATCACCTGATCGAGATCAGGGTCGTACTGGAACACCGTGGCGCCATTGGAAACGATGAGCTGCTCGAAAGGCTGCTTCACCTCCCAGCGAAACCGCCCGGGCCGGCGAAATGCAAAGAGGCCCGATTCAGGCGGCTTGACCTTGCCGGGACTACCCGGCGCGCCCAGTGTCTGCTGTGTGAATGCCCCGGTCGCCACACTGACCGTGGCGACGAACTGGCGCAATTGGTCGCGCGCGCTGGCGGACCATGCCAACGCCGGGCAAGCGGCCAGGCACAGCGCCGCCAACGAATACCGACTCCACCTACTCCACATCGGAAGCACCCCCCGCAGGGACAAGGATTTCCCGGTTT
Organism: Candidimonas sp.; assembly: GCA_004298545.1. Classification (GTDB taxonomy): domain Bacteria; phylum Pseudomonadota; class Gammaproteobacteria; order Burkholderiales; family Burkholderiaceae_B; genus SCQX01. The sequence goes on from SCQX01000201.1 coordinate 8,610, forward strand.
CCATTGGACTGCATGGCGGATACCAGGCCCGCCTGCTCCATCTGCTCGAGCAGGCGCGCGGCCCGGTTGTAACCGATACGCAAATGGCGCTGAACGGAAGAAATGGATGCCCGCCGATTCTTCAGCACGAGCTCGACGGCCTGATCGTACAGCGGGTCGGATTCGGCGCCGGCGAAACCGGTGACCGTGCCCACCCCGTCGCCCGTCTCACCTTCCAGCGAACCCTCGAGCAGGCCATCCACATAATTGGGTTCACCCTGCGCTTTGAGGTAATCGACCACGCGGTGAACCTCTTCATCGTGGACGAAGGCGCCATGCACGCGCACCGGCAGCCCGGTGCCGGGAGGCATGTACAGCATGTCGCCCTGCCCGAGCAGCGCCTCGGCGCCCATCTGGTCGAGGATGGTGCGCGAGTCGACTTTGGACGACACCTGAAACGAGATGCGGGTGGGGATGTTGGCCTTGATCAGACCGGTGATGACATCGACGCTCGGGCGCTGCGTGGCCAGAACGAGATGAATGCCGGCCGCCCGGGCCTTCTGTGCCAGCCGCGCAATGAGTTCCTCGATCTTCTTGCCCACCACCATCATCAGGTCGGCCAGCTCATCGATGATGACGACGATCATGGGCAGCGTCGCGAGGGGCTCGGGCTGATCGGGTGTCAGGGAAAACGGATTGGGAATGGGCTTTTCACGCTTGATCGCGTCGCGTACCTTGTTGTTGTAGCCCGCCAGGTTGCGCACCCCCAGCTTGCTCATGAGGCGGTAGCGTTTTTCCATTTCGCCCACGCACCAGTTCAGCGCGTTCGCCGCATGGCGCATGTCGGTGACCACCGGCGCCAGCAGATGCGGGATATCGGCGTAAATGCTCATTTCAAGCATCTTCGGGTCGATGAGGATCAGGCGCACCTGTGTCGCATCCGCCTTGTACAGCAGCGACAGGATCATGGCGTTGATGCCCACCGATTTGCCCGAACCGGTGGTTCCAGCCACCAGCAAGTGCGGCATCTTGCCCAGATCGGCCACGACCGGGTTGCCGGCAATGTCTTTGCCCAGCGCAACAGTGAGCAGCGACGCGCTGGCGTAATAAGCCTGCGAGCCGATGATTTCCGACAGGCGGACGATTTGCCGCTTGGGATTGGGCAGCTCCAGCCCCATGAGACTCTTGCCCGGAATGGTTTCGACGACCCGCACGCTGACCAGGCTGAGCGCGCGCGCCAGATCTTTGGCGAGACTGACGACCTGGCTGCCCTTGACCCCGGTGGCCGGTTCGATTTCATAGCGCGTGACGACAGGACCGGCCTGGGCTGACACGACGGTAACCTTGACGCCGAAATCGGACAACTTCTTTTCGATGAGGCGCGACGTGTACTCAATGGTTTCCGGGGAGACGGTTTCGACATTGTCGTCGGGCACATCGAGCAGTTCCACCGCCGGGAGATTGCCGGATTTTCCCGGCTCGGGCGGCGTGATGAACAGGGATTTCTGTTTTTCCTTTTCCACCTGGGCAGACCGCGGAACCGACACGACAGCCGGCTCGATGCGCACCGGCTGTTCATGCACCAGCTGTTTTTGCTGCGCCACCACCGACTCATTGCGCTGCGCGCTTTTGACCTCGCCCACCCGGCGGTCTTCACGCGCGGCTTTGAGTGCCAGCACGCCACGCCCCGATTTCTCGATGAGCGTTCCCAGGCGCTCTGCCACGTAGAGCCACGAAAACCCGAAAAACAGGCTGGCGCCCACCGCGGAGAACACCAACAGTAAAAGCGTGCAGCCCGTGTTACCGAGCGACAGCGCCAGCGCCCGCGCCAGTAGCCGGCCAAGCTCGCCGCCCGCGCCCGCTGGCAGCGCCGCCCCGAAGTCGCGCAGCTGCAGCGCCTCGATACCCATCGACCCCACGAGCAGCAAAAAGAAACCGACCCCCGCTTCCCAATGCACCCGTGGCAGAGTCTCCAGCGTGCGGCGCGCCTGCAGCAGAGCAGTCAGGCGGTAGAAGCCGACGACCACGCGCTGAGCAAGCAGCACCACCCAGAGCCAGGCGGAATAGCCGAACAGGAAAAGCAGCAGGTCGGACACGTAGGCGCCGAAGCGGCCACCCTGATTGGTTGCGGTGGTGAGCTGAACCGAATGCGACCAGGCCGGGTCGGCCGGATTCCACGTGGCCAACACCAGTGCCAGCCAAGCCGCCAAGGCGGCAAATGCAAACCAGCGAGCTTCGCGCACCAGGCCTGAGAGTCGGACTTGCAGCGGAGACGGGCCATTACGCACATTACGCGAGGAACGGGGAGATGTCGCAGGAATTCTAGCCATGCGCTCATTATAATTGTGAGATTGCCTTTTTACGGATTTTCTGCAATGACGACGCCCAAACACGCTAGAGTCCTGATTCTCGGGTCAGGGCCGGCGGGCTACAGCGCCGCGGTGTACGCGGCCCGTGCGAACCTGGCGCCCACGCTGATCACGGGGGTGGAACAAGGCGGGCAGCTCATGACTACCACCGAGGTGGACAACTGGCCGGCCGACGTTCACGGGGTACTGGGCCCCGACCTGATGCAGCGCTTCCAGGCGCACGCCGAACGGTTCAACACGGAATTGGTCTTCGACCAAATCGTGACAGCCGATCTCTCGCGGCGCCCATTTCACCTCACGGGCGACACTGGGGCGCAATACACCTGCGATGCGCTCATCATCGCCACCGGCGCGTCGGCGCAATATCTGGGGCTACCGTCCGAGCAGCAATTCATGGGCCATGGCGTGTCGGGGTGCGCCACCTGCGACGGCTTCTTCTACAAGAACCAGGACGTCATCGTCGTCGGCGGCGGCAATACGGCCGTCGAAGAAGCGCTGTATCTGTCGAACATCTGCCGCACGGTCACGGTGGTGCACCGGCGCGACCGGTTCCGCTCCGAACCCATTCTCACCGACCGGATGATGGACAAGGTAAAGCGCGGCAACATGAAGCTGCGGTTGTTCCACGAGCTCGACGCGGTAGTGGGCAACGATGCGGGCGTGACCGGCGTTCGTCTGCGTGACAACCGCAGCGGCGGCACCGAGGATCTGGCCGTGACCGGCGTATTCATCGCCATCGGCCACAAGCCGAACACGGGTATCTTCGCCGGCCAACTCGCCATGGAAAACGGCTACATCACAACGCGTGGCGGCCCCAACGGACTGGCTACCATGACTTCCGTCGAAGGCGTGTTCGCCGCCGGCGACGTGCAAGACTACATCTACCGCCAGGCCATCACCAGCGCGGGTACGGGATGCATGGCCGCCCTCGATGCGCAGCGGTGGTTGGAGAATGCGGAAAAACCTTGATGGCTTGCAGCCGGCTCTGTCGGCGGACGACATTGCCCTGTTCAGGCAGGCCACGCGCTTCGTCACCCCGATACGTCCCAGCGGGCGCATTCTGTTGCCACCCGCACCGATCGCACCGCGAACGCTGCTGCGGCAGCGCCGCCAATGGGCCTCGGGTTCCGAACCGCCGTCCCCGCCCCGTTCATCGCTGCCTGAATCTTGCGCGACGATACGCGACGATACCCGTTACGTGAGTGCGGGGCGGGGGCCGGATCTGATCCACGATCTGAAGCGCGGCAAATGGCCCATGCAGGCCAGCCTGGACCTGCATGGCAGCACCCTCGACCAGGCGCACGCGCGGCTGAGCCGGTTCCTGGCATCCTGTGCGGACCATGGCATACGCGGTGTGCAGATCGTCCATGGCAAAGGCCTGGGATCGAAAAACGGCACCCCGGTATTAAAAAAATCGGTGCGGCACTGGCTGACCGAAACGGACACGGTGCTTGCCTACGTGGAATGCGCAGAGGCAGACGGCGGGGCGGGCGCGGTTCATGCCTTGCTGCGCGCGCCCGCCAAGCCTCCGCGCCACTAG
>SCQX01000202.1 GCA_004298545.1 Candidimonas sp.
GAATTCCCGCTCGGAAGTCCGCAATCGATTGTCAGCCGCGAAATCCACGACGAACTTCCAGGCAAGCGGCTCCAGCGCGCGCAGCCGATGGTCCACCACGACGCAGCGAACGCCGCCCAGCACCACGGGCACGACGTACGGTGAATAAGTAAGCGGCTCGCCCCCGGAAGAGCCCGCGGGACGGAACTGCGACATGACGCCGGCAAGCCGTTCCGCCCAGTCGCTGGGACGAAAGCGCTGACCTTCCAGTGTCGTGCCGTGAATGATGTACTGCTGCACGATATCTGCCATTGAACTTCCACGGTTAGAACCCACCTCATGCGAGGGTTCTGACCCTTGCTGGCGCGGCGATTGTATCTGATTCTCGGGCGGTATCGGAAAAGCCCGCAGCACGTCCTCGAACGGCTGCAAGGTTTTACACGCCGCCGGGGCGCACGGTAAGATAACCGTTTTACCCCAGAGCGCATTATGTTCACCGATGTTTCGCAACCTGGCCCCCTGAGACACTTTCTGCAATTCAACGATTTCACTAAAAACGAAATTCTGCATGTGCTCGAACGCGCAAGGCTCATCAAAGACAAGTTCAAGCACTACGCGCCTCACCACACCCTGCACGACCGCACACTGGCCATGGTGTTTGAGAAGGCCAGCACCCGCACCCGCGTATCGTTCGAAGCGGGCATGTATCAGCTGGGCGGGTCAGTCATCTACCTGACCACCGGCGACTCACAACTGGGCCGCGCCGAGCCCATAGAAGATACGGCCCGCGTCATCTCGCGCATGGTCGATCTCGTCATGATCCGTACCTACGAGCAGACCCGCCTCGAAAGATTCGCGGCGCACTCGCGCGTGCCGGTCATCAACGGCCTGACCAACGAATACCACCCCTGCCAGATTCTGGCCGATATCTTTACGTTCATCGAACATTCCGGCGCCATCGAAGGCAAGACCGTCGCCTGGGTGGGCGACGCCAACAATATGTCGTATACCTGGCTGCAGGCAGCTGAAATGTTGGGATTCCATCTGCATGTGTCCGCTCCCGAAGGCTACCGCCTCGACCCTCGCCGTACAGGCGTGCCGCCGGCGGGCGTACTGCGCGAGTTCGACGACCCGCTGCAGGCATGCCGGGGCGCGCACCTGGTCACCACCGATGTCTGGACCAGCATGGGATACGAAGCCGAAAACGAGGCGCGCCGCAAAGCGTTCGCCAATTGGCGCGTCGACGCCGCCACCATGGCGGTGGCCGCTCCCGACGCTATCTTCATGCACTGCCTGCCCGCCCATCGCGGCGAAGAGGTTGCCGGGGAAGTCATCGACGGGCCGCAGAGCGTGGTGTGGGACGAGGCCGAGAACCGCCTGCACGTCCAGAAGGCACTGATGGAATTTCTGCTGCTGGGCGAACTGCGCGACCCCGCCACCTGACGCCTCGCGCCGGCGCAGGTCGCGTAGCTCGCGGCCAGCCGGCGAACGGCCGACCGCGCCACCCATGGGAAGGCGCCGCCGCGGCGCCCGTTCGACGCGTGGCGTTCAATCACGGTCTTCGCTGCTTCCAGCGTCGTCTTTCAGATGCGGCAGCGCGGCCTTGCCGGCCGGCGCCAGCAGCCCCGCGCCCACGTAGACGAACAGTTTGTCGCGCGTGTCGGTGATGTCCAGATTACGCATCGTCAATTGACCGATGCGATCGCGCGGCGAGAAGGTGGATTCCCCCTTCTCCATGGTCAGGCGCTCGGGTTTGTACGTGAGATTGGGCGAGCGGGTGTCAAGAATGGAGTAGTCATTGCCACGCCGCAGTTCCAGCGTCACTTCCCCCGTGATGGCGCGCGCGACCCAGCGCTGGGCCGTTTCCCGCAACATGATCGCCTGTGAATCGAACCAGCGCCCCTGGTACAGCAGCCGCCCCAGCTTGCGCCCATTGTCGCGATACTGCTCGATGGTGTCTTCATTGTGAATTCCCGTCAGCAGGCGCTCGTAGGCGATGAACAACAGGGCCAGCCCGGGTGCCTCGTAGATGCCCCGGCTCTTCGCCTCGATGATGCGATTCTCGATCTGGTCGCTCATGCCCAGGCCATGACGCCCGCCAATACGGTTCGCCTCGAGCAGCAGCGCTACGCTATCGCCGTATTCCACGCCGTTGAGCGCCACCGGAAGCCCCTGCTCGAAACGAACGGTGACTTCCTCGCGCGCAACCACCACCTCGTCGCGCCAGAATGCCACGCCCATGATGGGCCGCACGATGCGGATGCTGGAATCCAGGCGCTCCAGATCCTTCGCCTCGTGCGTTGCGCCCAGCATGTTGGAATCGGTGGAATAGGCCTTCTCGGCCGACATCTTGTAGTCGAACCCCGCACGGCGCATGTATTCCGACATTTCGGCGCGCCCGCCCAGTTCATCGATGAACTGCTGATCGAGCCACGGCTTGTAGATTCTCAGATTCGGATTGGTGAGCAGCCCGTAGCGGTAGAAACGCTCGACGTCGTTGCCCTTGTAGGTGCTGCCGTCGCCCCAGATGTTGACGTCGTCTTCTTTCATGGCGGCCACCAGCATCGTGCCCGTCACCGCCCGCCCGATGGGCGTCGTGTTGAAATACGTGACGCCTGCGGTCGACACGTGGAAGGCGCCGCTTTGAAGCGCGGCAATACCCTCGGCCACCAGCTGCGGGCGGCAATCGATCAGGCGCGCCTTCGCGGCCCCGTATTGCAGGGCACGCTTCGGAATGCTGTCGTAATCCGATTCGTCGGGCTGCCCGAGGTTGGCCGTGTACGCGCAGGGCACTGCCCCTTTGTCGCGCATCCACAACAACGCCGCGCTGGTATCGAGGCCACCGGAGAAGGCAAGGCCAACCCTCTGGCCCACGGGTAAGTGTTCAAGAATGACTGACATTACGTGGAATGGCTCCGGGAAGAGAAATTCGCCGCCCGCGCCGGCCACCTGCGAA
>SCQX01000203.1 GCA_004298545.1 Candidimonas sp.
AGAAATCCCGAAATCGCTGCTGGCCATGCTGGCCAATGAGAAACGCCGGGCCTCGCTGAGCTACGCGGTTGCCGCGCATGGACCGCACCACTATCTCGCGGCGTTGCGCCCGGCGGGTCGCGTGACCGAATTCGGCGACTACGCGGCGGGGCCGGCCTGAGGGCGTACGCCCGCGCCGCCTCTGGCGCGAGACAGCGCTATGGCCAGCGCTTGACCGCCACCCCGCTGATGCGCGACGCCGGCACGAAGGGCTGCGTCCAGACGCGCGAGTCGGTCGATTCCCGCAGGTTGTCGCCGACGACGAAGTAGTGGCCGTCGGGGATGCGCCGGGTACACACACACGCCCGGCAACCCGCGGCTGGCATGACTCAAGTCTGCGCGCCAGCCACGCCTCGTCGAGCGCATCGGCCGCGGTGTTCTGCGCACCTTGGCTCGTCGACGCGCAACGCGGCGACGTGCCGCACACGCCGCGCGACGGTCTTGACTCGCGTCAATACCAGGGGTGGCGGCCGATGGGAGAATGGCTCGGCGGAGTGAGCGTCGGGCCATCATGCCGAAACATCGTGCCGAAGTACCGAGCGCAGGCGACTGGCGCCAGCGAACGCTGGGCTGGCGCGACGTCGTTGCAACGCTCCTGGTGCTGGGCACGGTGGTTCTGTTGGGCGTCGGCGCGCGCCAGATGGTGGGGCCCTTCACGCTCGCGCACGAGACGGCAATCTCGCTGTCGCCGATGGCGCTGCCACTCTATGTGCTGCGTACCATCATGCGGATGCTGGCGGCGCTTATCGCGTCCCTGGTTTTCACCTTCACCTATGCCACCTTGGCGGCCAAGAGCCGGCGGGCGGAGATGGTGTTGATCCCCATCCTGGACGTGCTCCAATCGGTTCCAATCCTCGGCTATCTCTCATTTACCGTCGTCTTCTTCGTATCGGTTTTTCCCGGTAATGTGCTGGGTCCGGAGCTGGCCGCCATCTTCGCCATCTTTACCAGCCAGGCCTGGAACATGGCGTTCAGTTTCTATCAATCACTGAAGACCATCCCGGCGGATCTCGACGAAGCCAGCCGCGGCTTCAGGGCCTCGGCCTGGCAGCGCTTCTGGCGCCTGGAAGTGCCGTTCGCAATGCCGGGCCTCATCTGGAACATGATGATGTCGATGTCGGGAGGCTGGTTCTTCGTCGTCGCCTCGGAGGCAATTTCGGTTGGCGATCTCCGGATTGCGCTGCCCGGTGTCGGATCCTATGTCGCCCGCGCCATTCAGGAGCGCGATATGGCGGCGGTGGCGTGGGCGATCGTGGCGATGACGATCGCCATCTTCCTCTACGACCAGTTGTTGTTCCGGCCCATGGTGGCGTGGGCGGACAAGTTTCGGTTCGAACAGACCGCCGCTCAGTCCGCGCCGCGAAGCTGGGTGCTCGACGTGTTTCGCCGGTCGCTGCTCGCGCGCCGGTTCGGCGGTTCCATCGGTACGTTTTTGCGGAAAGCCGCGCGCGCCCCGATCCCCCTGCCGCGACGGTTCCGCCCAATGCCGCGCCGGTCGCCGCCGGGCCGCGCTATGGGTGCCGTCTGGTACGGGGTCCTGGCGCTGTTCCTGGGTTATGCTGGTTTTGAACTGTTGCGCTTCGTGGGAAGGGCGCCGTCGTGGGAAGACGTGATGACCGCCGTCGCCAATGGTGGTCTCACGTTGCTGCGCGTCGTCGTTCTGATCATCTTCGCCACACTCGTGTGGGTGCCGATCGGTGTCGCGGTCGGGCTGCGCCCGAAGTTGACCGAACGCGTGCAGCCAATCGCCCAGTTCCTTGCGGCTTTCCCCGCCAACTTGCTGTTTCCGGTTGTCGTCTATCTGATCGTGCGCTTCGATCTTTCCCCCGCGATCTGGCTCAGCCCGCTGATGATCCTCGGCACTCAGTGGTACATGCTTTTCAATGTGATCGCCGGCGCGAGCGCCTTCCCGGGCGATTACCGCGAAGCCGCCAGAAGCTTCCGCGTCCGGCCCTGGCGCTGGTGGCGGGACGTGATGCTCCCCGGCATTTTTCCCTACTATGTGACCGGCGCCGTCACGGCCGCGGGCGGTGCCTGGAACGCAAGCATCGTCGCCGAGGCGGTCAGTTGGGGGCCGACCAGGCTCAGCGCCGGCGGGCTCGGCGCTTATATCGCGCAGATGACCGAGGCGGGGGACTATCCCCGAATCGCGCTTGGCGTGGCAGTCATGTCCGTGCTGGTGATCGCCATGAACCGCCTGTTGTGGCGGCCCCTGTATGCCTTTGCGGAGCGCCGGACCCGGCTCGATTGAGAAAGGCCATGCCAACCGGAACGACCCCACCCATCATTGAGTTTGACGACATCTGCATGGCCTTCGCCAAGCCGTCCGGCGAACCATTGCCCGTGCTGGCCGATATCAATCTGTCGCTGATGGAAGGCGAGATCCTGGGGCTGCTGGGCCGCTCGGGGTCGGGCAAATCGACGTTGCTGCGGATCGCAGGCGGATTGATCCGGCCCACGTCGGGGCGGGTGCTCTATCGCGGCCTGCCGCTGCCCGGTCCCGCCGAGGGCATTGCCGTCGTATTCCAGACTTTTGCCCTCTATCCGTGGCTCACGGTCCTCGAGAATGTCGAACTGGGCCTCGACGCGCTCGATCTTCCGGACGACGAGGCGCGTCGGCGAGCGCTCTCGGCCATCGATCTCATCGGCCTGGATGGTTTTCAATCGGCGTATCCCCGGGAGCTTTCGGGCGGGATGCGGCAGCGGGTCGGCTTTGCCCGGGCGATGGTCGGTGGTCCGCTGCTGCTGTTGATGGATGAGCCGTTTTCGGCGCTGGACGTCCTGACGGCCGAGACGCTGAGGACCGATTTCCTGGACTTGTGGACTGGCCACCAGCTTCCCACGAAGGCCGTGCTGATGGTCACGCACAACATCGAAGAAGCTGTCCTGATGTGCGATCGGATTCTAGTTCTCGGCGCGAACCCCGGCCATATCGCCGCTGAAATCCCGGTCCCCCTGGAGCAGCCGCGCAATCGCCTGGACCTTGCGTTTCGCGGCATCGTCGATGAGATCTATGCGACTCTCACGGCGAGATTGGCGCAATCGATCACCGCGCAGGGCGAGCTTCATGGTGGTCTGGTTCAACTGTTGCCGGAAGTGGCGATCAGCCGGCTCATCGGCTTCATCGAAGTCCTGGACGCCACTTACGAGGGCCATGCCGAATTGGCCGACATCGGCACGCCGCTGAGCCTGGGGACGAAGGACCTGTTCGCGATCGCCGCGGCCCTGCACATTCTTGAATTCGCCGAACTCAGGGATGGGGCGATCAGGCTCACGGCGGCCGGCCGCGTCTTTGCCCAGAGCGGAGCTGAAGAGCGAAAGCGGCTTTTCAGGGAGCATCTCTTGCGGTTCGTGCCGCTTGCCGCGCACATTCGCCGGGTACTCGACGACCGCGAGGCGCATCGCGCCCCGCGCGAGCGCTTCGAGCTGGAGCTCCAGGATCATCTCAACCGGAGCAGTACCGGGCAAACGCTGCGGGCGGCGATCGGCTGGGGCCGGTACGCCGAACTCTTCAGCTACGACGATCGGACGAGGACGTTCGGTCTCGAGCACGCCGCCGCATGATATCCCTTTTCGATTGACGCACAGACCGCGAGGGCTTGGCCCTCGCGAATCACGCGTTGATCATGCCACGCTCGGCGCATCGGGCGCGGCGCACGAGGAGATTGGTTCATGCCACACGACCCGCCGCTCGCCATCGGCTCCCTCGTATTTGACGACCTCGACCAGATCGACCTCGCCGGCCCATTCGAGGTGCTTTCCAGACTGCCGGGCGCCAGCCACAGGCTGTACGCGCGCAGGGTATTGTCCGTCAGTGAACCTCCTCATATCTTCTCTCATATGTCCACGTTGTCATCAACATTTGTTACCCATGCGGCTGAGTTAGTACTCCTGGGTGAGGCCATCAATCAGGGTTTCTCAGAACCCGAGACTTCACTGAGAGAGTCGGGCGTGTCGAGGCGAGCGTGTTGGTAGCTCTCTGAGCAACGGTGGGGGCTTGGAAATAGTTGAGGATCGGTATGGAGATCCAGCGTGTATTATCGTGGCAACGGTGGCCGCGGCGCTTCCCTCGGCAGGCTATCCCGACACACGATGGTCTCGAGCCCGGCGGGCTTGGACGTCTAAATAAACGTGGGAAAGTGTCGTCTATCGTATAAAGCGATGCTATATGGAGGTCTGCATTCCTGCCCACTTTCTTTCCACGCCATCCTTGGCTCTTGTTGTAGGTTGCCTATGAGGAATCGTGTATTCGTCAACGCTGTCGATACCTGCGGCCATCCTCTGGAATTGGTGGTCGTCGATGGGCGTTTTGCCGAGATTGGGGCGAAAGTCCACGCCGGTGATGGCGTCGAAGTCGTCGACCTGCAAGGGCGCGTCGTTTTGCCGGGGTTCGTCGATGGTCACATCCATCTGGACAAGAGCTTCATTGGCGATCGCTGGCACCCGCATCAAACCACCACCAGCTTGCGCGAGCGCCTGGCGGTGGAGAAACGCGAGCTGGCGGCGGCGCCGCCCATCCTGGAGCGTGCCAACGCTTTGATCCGCCAGGCCGCTTCTTTCGGCACCATCGCCATGCGCAGTCATGTCGATGTGGACGCAACGACGGGCCTGGGCAATCTTCACGCGGTGATGGAGGCGCGGGAGGCATGGCGCGGCCTGGTTGACATCGAATTGGTGGCGTTTCCACAGGCCGGCGTGCTTTCGTGCCCCGGCACTGCCGAGCTTCTTGATGCGGCCATTGCCGAAGGCGCGGAGGTGGTCGGCGGCATCGATCCGACCAATATGGATGGCGATGCCGACGGCCAGCTCGATGTGATATTTGGCATTGCCGAAAAGCGGGGTGCGAAGATCGACATCCACCTGCATGAACCTGGTCAACAGGGAATTGAACAGCTGCACCGTATCGCAGTACGTGCGCAGGCCCTGGGCATGCAGGGACGAGTCGCGGTGAGCCATGCCTACGCGCTGGGTGACGTGGCGCCCGACGTGGTGGATACGGTGGCGGCGTCATTGGCCAAGGCTGGTGTGTCCATCATGACCAATGCGCCGGGCAATCGCGCTTTTCCACCCGTCTTGCAATTGCGCGCGGCCGGCGTGCGCGTCTTCACCGGCAATGACAATATCCAGGACGCCTGGTGGCCCTACGGCAACGGCGACATGTTGCAGCGCGCCATGCTGGTCGGCTACCGCTCGGGCTTTTATATCGATGACGACCTGCACGTTGCGTTGGATATGGCCACGGACGCTGCGGCTGCCGTCCTGGGAGGTGACTATGCACTGCGCGTGGGCAATGCTGCCGATTTTGTCGTCGTGGATGCGCCGAACGCGGCGGCGGCCGTGGCCACTGCTCCGCTTGAGCGCACCATCTTCAGGCAAGGGGCGGCGTGGATTGGGCGTGCCCTGGCTTAGGAGTCGCCCGCCGCGGTTTGGAGAGCCATGCTTTTATCCGAGAACAAAGCTGTTTTTTCCGTCCCGTTTGGCGAGCATGTGATGGCCGCCGATACCCTCCGAGGCAGTTCTCAATCGCACTTGTTTGCCATCTACAGTGGGGGGTCAGCAACCGCATGGTGTTCAATGATTTGCGCCAGGCCTTGCTCCGGCATGGTGTCGATTCAACGGCCATGGACTGCATCGGGCATGGCCAGCCGTACTTCCACCTGCCTGGCTCAGGCGGTTTCCAGCACGCGCATTTCGACATGCAGGCCAGCAGCGGACACCATGTTGACGAGCGTATCGAGCGCGAACAGGTTGATTTTCCCGCGCAGCAGATCGGACACGCGCGGCTGCGTCACGCCAAGCCGGCGGGCCGCTTCGATTTGAGTCCAGCCCTTGGCGCGGATATGCTGTTCAAGCGCCATCATCAGGGCCGAACGGAGCTTCATGTTTTCCGCTCCGGCCGCCGTGTCCTCGATAGCATCCCACACGCTGTCGAAAGTTTCGTTGCTCATTGGCCTACAGCTCCTTTGCTAGATCGGCATGGCGTTTTGTAGCCATGTCCAAATCCGCTTTGCTGGTCTTTTGTGTTTTCTTCTGAAAGCGGTGAAGCACGTAAACCATATCGGCAAACTTGGCGACGTAGATCACTCGGAACGCACCGGCCTCGTCTCGAACCCTGATTTCCTGAACTCCCTTCCCACGGTCGCCATTGGCTTCCAGTCGGTAGGGGCTTGCCCGTTCTGCACCTTGTCGAGTTGGTAGCCACTTCGCGCCGTGCTGGTTCCAGGAAGGCGCGCAGATCATCGAGAGCGCTGCCCCGGAATTTCAGTACTTTCATGGGGTGACTATACAAAATCTTGTATAGCTCTGCAACTCTATCTCATCAATCCCGAAACCGTCCGCATGCAATCCTCGTACGCATGCATGAACTACTTCCAAAGGCGTCCAAGTTTTTGTCCGCACCTCCTCCCCCGCAGCATCGCCAGCGTCTGAAAATCGCCGCATAATCCGTCCAAGAAATCGTCCGCACCTCGCCGTGGGTCGGTATTACACCGGGGGTGACAGGTATCGAACGGCGCGGTGGCGGGTGGTATCGGGAAGGAATATCCAGTATCCCTCTGGTCATGGTATTTTCAATGTAAGTGCTCCATCGCGCGCATGATTGCGCCGGCGCCCCAAGGTAGCCATACTATGCGGCGCCGACGTCGATGAAGCGCAGCGCACGAGGGCATTGCACACATGAATTATTCCAAGGCGTGGCGTTTCGACCGTTTCGGCGGGCCGTCGGTCATGCGGCTCGTTGAGCTACCGCGACCGACGCCAGGTCCGGGCGAGGTATTGATCAGGGTGCTTG
>SCQX01000204.1 GCA_004298545.1 Candidimonas sp.
TCGCCTTCAAGATGATAGCGGCCGTCGCGGTAGAACTCGGAACTGGCGCAGTCGATACCCAGTGCAATCTGCGGCCCTGCCTCGTAGCCCGCGTCGGCGATGGCTTGGAGGATGAGCTGTATGGCTGCTTCGTGATTCGCCACATTGGGTGCAAACCCGCCTTCGTCGCCAACCGCAGTGGACATGCCGCGACCGCCGATACGCTTCTTGAGCGCCTGAAACACTTCCGCTCCCATGCGCAAGGCTTCGCGAAAACTGGGCGCACCGAGCGGGAGGATCATGAACTCCTGCATGTCGAGCGTATTGTTGGCGTGGGCGCCGCCATTGATGACGTTCATCATGGGTACCGGCATCCGCATCGGGCCGCTGCCGCCAAAGTAGCGATATAACGAGAGCCCGGAATCATCGGCCGCGGCGCGCGCCACGGCCATGCTGGCGGCCAGGATGGCATTGGCGCCGAGCCGCCCCTTGTTTTCCGTGCCATCGAGGTCGATGAGCGTGTGGTCGACGAACGTCTGCTCCTGCGCGTCCAGCCCCATGAGGGCCTCGGAAATTTCAGTGTTCAGATTCTCGACCGCGCGCAGCACCCCCTTGCCACCGTAGCGGGCGGCATCGCCATCGCGCAATTCGATGGCTTCGCGGGACCCGGTGGACGCCCCCGATGGCACCGCCGCGCGCCCCATGGCGCCCGATTCCAGCAACACGTCACATTCCACCGTAGGATTGCCGCGCGAATCCAAAATTTCACGCCCGATGATATCTACAATTGCACTCATGATAGTGAAGGCCCTGCCTGTTGACGGGTTCGCGGCGCGGTGCAAGCGCCCCGCGCCGACTGAATGGGTGAATGACCCAACAATACTAATAGATCAAATGCTTGATTGTATCTGCGCAAAGCCCAACCGCGAAACACATCGACGGTAGGTCCGCATCCCTACTTGAATTGACAGCGGCCCGCATCCGCGGTACGTTCGATTGGGAGTTATCGTCAATCCGCATCAGGGGGTACGCACCATGGTTCAGACTGGCACACCTTCAGGCAATGAAAAGCGCGCCGAGACAGCACGCGAAAACAACATTTTCCAGGCATGCGGGGAACCGTCCTACCCCTGTCGCTGCATCGACCGGTGGGAAAACGAAGGCGGTGCCGTCCGCGTGACCGAAGACCTCGCGCACCCCTGACACCGCGTGGCAAGGCGCGCGCCAGACGCGCCGCACCGACGCCCGACGCGAAGTGCCACGCAATTCCAATGGTGCGGCACCGGCATCCATCAACCCGCGCCATCATGCCAGCTCTTCCCGTACGCGCTGTTCAAGCTGATCGAGCAGCGCGCCGAGCCTTGCCAGGTCGTCGTGCGAAAAATCGGCAAGCACACGCTCGAAGAACGCCAGGCGGCGCGGCATCGTTTCTTCCACCACGCCAACGCCCGCGGGAGTCAGCACGACATTGGTCAGACGATTGTCGGCTTCGTCATTGCGCCGCCGTACCCAGCCAAGACGCTCGATCGTCTTCAGTTGCCGGGTCAGCGACGCCGGGTCCACGCGCAGCGCGCAGGCCAGCTCCTTCTGCGACATTTCGCCGCGCCTGCGCAGCATGACGAGAATACGCCACCGCGGCATGGGTTGCCCAATCTTTGCATCAAAGGCCATTTGCAGTGCCCGGTAGGTGCGCCCCAGTTGCTGCATGATGCGTAGCTGTGGAAGATCTTCGGGCATGACCGGGTTTCCAGTTATTTCCGCCCGGGCCGGTCAACGTCCGCCACACGTGTGAATTTGATGGCTGGAACCTTGCGCACCCAGAGCAGCGCCAGTACCGCGACGGCCAGCGTTGCCAGCAGCCCCGAATGAACCGCGTCGACCAGCGCCACCCGCGCCGCCTCCAGGAATGACGCGCCGTCCAGTCCCATGGCACGCAGTTCGGCGATGAAACGGCCCTGCACTTCCACATTGACCAGTACCTGGGGGTCTTCCAGGATGGCGCGCCATGATCCCGCCGGCGCAGTGCTTACCACCGCGGTCACGCCACTGATGTACCAGTGCGTCACCAGGGTGCCGACAATCGCCATGCCGATCATGCCGCCGATCATGCGCACGGACTGGACCATGGCGGTGGCGATGCCAAGCAGTGAACGGCCCGCAAGCTCTTGTGTGTATACCGTGAGGTTGGGCAGCACGAATCCGAACCCCAGGCCGCCCGCCATCATGTACAGCGCCAGCAGCCAATCCGAGGTGCTCTGGCGCGTGAATGCCATGCCGACGCAACAGCCAATCAACAAAACATAGCCCCAGTAAATCATCACGTTCGGGTTCGACAGCCGCGGAATGACGCGACTGTTCAGAATGCTGCCCACCGTGGTGCACACCACCAGCGGTGTGATCAGCATGCCTGCAGCCTGGGGCGAGAGCCCAAAACCGCCTTGCATCAATAACGGAACATAGAACAAGATGGCAAACAAGGCAAACCCGGAGAGCAGCGACAGGACGAACAGGGCCACCAGGCTCTTGTTGCGCATCATGTCGAGCGGCAGCAGCGGCTCGGGGCTGCGCCGCTCCCAATAGATCAGCCCAACGAAGGCGCACAGGCTGAGCGCGGCCAGCATGAGCATCCAGTAGCCCAACCCATGGCGCGGCAGGAATTCAACGAACAACTGCAGGCTGCCGAGGCCAAGGGCCACCAGTAGCGCGCCCTGCCAGTCAAGCCGGATGCCTGTCGTCTTCATCTGGCGGATGCGCGGCAGGTACAGCCAGATGAAGGGAAGACTCAGCAGGGCGATGGGAACATTGACATAGAACACCGAGCGCCACCCCGCGTACTGCGTAAGAAACCCGCCAAGGGAAGGCCCCACCGCATTGGCAATGCCGAACGCCGCGCTCAACAGCACCTGCCAGCGCAGACGCACGCGCGAATCGGGAAACAGATCGGGAATGCAGGCGAACGCCGTACCGACCAGCATGCCGCCCCCCACCCCTTGCAGCGCGCGCGCCAGTACCAGCTGCATCATGCTGGCCGCCATGCCGCATAGCACGGACGCGAACGTGAATACCAGGACGGACGCAATGACGAACGGCTTGCGGCCGTAGTAGTCGCCCAGGCGGCCGAATACCGGGATGGTGATGACTGAAGTGAGAAGATAGGAAGTCGCCACCCAGGCGTAGAGCTCGAAACCATTGAGTTCGGCGACGATGGTGGGCAGCGCGGTGCCCACCACGGTCTGGTCGATGGCCACCAGCATGCAGACGAAGCACAGGCCGAACATGGCCAGCAACGTGCGGCGCACCGACAGCACCCGGCCGGTAGGCGCCGTGCTGGCTGCGGCAATGGGCGGCATGTAAAAACCTTGATCGTGCAATTATTGACTGATCAATGAATTCTACG
>SCQX01000205.1 GCA_004298545.1 Candidimonas sp.
ATGCCGCCCAGGTTGTCGGACGGATGGCCCCATTCGGCGGCCAGCCACGTGTCATTGAAGTCCAGCCACCGGATCATGGCGCCGATGTTGAAGGCCGCCTGCACCGGATCGAGCTGGAACTGCGTCCCCGGCACCTTGGCGCCATTCGGTACGATCGTGCCCGGGACGATCGGCCCCATGAGCTTGCGGCAGGCCGGGTACTGCAAGGCCTCCAGGCCGCAGCCCAGCGTGTCGATCAGGCAGTTGCGCGCCGTCTCGTAGGCAAGCGGGCTGGTGATTTCGTAATCGAGCGCGTACTTCGCGATGTCGACCAGAACCTGGTCGGGGGCGGGACGGGCGTTTGAGGCGGGTGAGCGTGTCATGGACGAAGCCGGTGCGATGGGCTACTTGCGTTTCTCGATGGGAACGAACGTTTGGTTTTCCGGGCCGACGTAATTCGCCGTCGGACGAATGATCTTGTTGTCGGCGCGCTGCTCGAGAATGTGCGCCGCCCAGCCCGCCGTGCGGGCAATCACGAACAGCGGCGTGAACATCGTGGTGGGCACGCCCATCATGTGGTAGGACACCGCCGAGAACCAGTCGAGGTTGGCGAACATCTTCTTCGTCTCCCACATCACCGATTCGATGCGCTCGGCCACGTCGAACATCCGCGTGTTCCGCGCCTGCTTCGACAGCTTGCGCGCCACTGCCTTGATGATCTGGTTGCGCGGGTCGGCAACGGTGTACACCGGGTGGCCAAAGCCAATGATGACTTCCCTATTCTCGATGCGCCGGCGGATGTCGGCCTCGGCCTCTGCGGGCGTCTCGTAGCGCTGCTGCACCGCGAAGGCGAACTCGTTGGCGCCGCCGTGCTTGGGGCCGCGCAGCGCGCCGATGGCGCCGGTCACTGCCGAGTACATGTCGGAGCCCGTGCCGGCAATGACGCGCCCCGCGAACGTGGACGCGTTGAATTCGTGCTCGGTGTACAGGATGAGCGACGTGTGCATGGCGCGCACCCAGTCGTCGGTGGGCGCGGCGCCATGGAGCAGGCGTAGAAAGTGCCCGCCGATGCTGTCGTCGTCGGTCTGCACCTCGATGGCGCGGCCGTTGTGGCTGTGGTGGTACCAGTAAAGCAGCGCCGAGCCCAGGCTGGCGATCAGGCGGTCGGCGATCTCGCGCGCATCGGGCGCGTTGTGGTCGTCGTGCTCGGGCAGCACACAGCCCAGCACCGAGGTGGCCGTGCGCATCACGTCCATCGGGTGGCTGTTGGCCGGCAGCGCCTCCAGCACGGCTCGCAGCGTGGCCGGCAGACCCCGCATGGCGCGCAGCTTGTCCTTGTAGGCGCGCAGTTCCACCGCGTTGGGCAACTTCCCGTGGATGAGCAAGTGGGCGATTTCCTCGAATTCGCAACGTTCCGCAATGTCGAGGATGTCGTAGCCGCGATAATGCAGGTCGTTGCCGCTGCGCCCTACCGTGCACAGCGCGGTGTTGCCCGCCACAATTCCAGAAAGCGCCACCGATTTCTTCGGTTTGGGTGTCACCGTGTTTTTCGTATCCGCCATTGTGCCGCTCCGCTAGGTTGTTCAATACCGCCGTGTTGCTTATTTGGCGCCGTCTCGTTGAAAGAGCGCGTCGAGCTTGGCCTCGTACGCGTGGTAGTTGATGCGATCGTACAGCTCCTCGCGCGTTTGCATCAGGTTGAGCACATTCTTCTGGTGACCGTCGCGCCGGATGGCCGTGTACACTGCCTCGGCAGCCTTGTTCATGGCGCGAAACGCCGAAAGCGGATAGAGCACGATGCCCACGCCGGCGCCCGCCAGCTCCGCGACACTGAAGAGCGGCGTGCGGCCGAATTCCGTAATGTTCGCAAGCACTGGCACGCCCAGCGTCGCGGTGAAGCGCCGGTAGGTGGCGAGATCGTACGAGGCCTCGGCGAAGATGGCGTCCGCACCCGCTTCCACGCAGGCGGCGGCGCGCGCCAGCGCCGCCTCGACGCCCTCGACCGCGATGGCGTCGGTACGCGCGATGATGAAAAACTCCGCATCGGTACGCGCGTCGACCGCCGCCTTCACCCGGTCGGCCATCTCGGCAGCCGGCACGATCTCCTTGCCGGGGCGATGCCCGCAGCGCTTGGCGCCTACCTGATCCTCGATGTGGCAGGCCGCCGCGCCGAACTTGATCAGGCTCTTGATGGTGCGCGCGATATTGAACGCCGAGGGCCCGAATCCCGTGTCGACATCGACCAGCAGCGGCAGATCGCAGACATCGGTGATGCGGCGCACGTCGGTCAGCACATCGTCGAGCGTGTTGATGCCCAGATCGGGCAGCCCGAGCGACCCCGC
>SCQX01000023.1 GCA_004298545.1 Candidimonas sp.
TGCGCGGGGCGGGGCGCCGGTGGTCCCGGGGTATTCCGGAAAACGGCGTATCCCCGAAAAAGGAAGCGGAGAAAGATACGAGACTACAGTCTAGGAAATGATTGCCGCGGCGCAAACGAAATTGTGTTCATATCGTTATTCATGCGCGATTCATCGTCATCGCGCCGGTTTCAGGAGAGTTCCCCGAGAAGTATCGACTGGGGTTTACCCTACAAAGGTTTACACAACTATTAGAAATATTTACCATCTCTTAAATTCGTATCTTGCATACAAAGAAAAGGTGGCAAGATTCGGCGCGACCGTTGATTTATCCGACTCCCTCTTGGTTTGGTCAGGTTCACCATGGAACCTGCCCGCGAATGTTCCATCGCAGTGAGGCGGGGCCGGCGGTTTGAAATTTCAATAGTTCGGAATATGGCTGGGTTTCCACGAGGGGATATCATGAAACGGCTAGCTCAAGCCGCCTTGGCGGGTGTGGCGATTTTTGCTTTGGAGGGGGTGGCGCAGGCCACGAAAAGCGACAACACGATCATCTGGACTACCGCGGCCGAAGTCGATACCACCGACGTCTATTACCAGAACCAACGGGAAGTCGTGATAACCGCGCTGAATATGTGCGATTCCCTCTTGCATCTCAATCCCACCACGTACAAATACCAGCCCCTGCTCGCCGAAAGCTACAAGTGGGTGAATCCCACCACCCTCGACTTCAAATTGCGCAAGGGTATCAAGTTCTGGAATGGGAAGGATTTCGGCGCCAAAGACGTTGCGTACACGCTGAATCTCGTCAGGCAGCCCGATAGCGGCATGGTCGTCCGTCAGCTCGTGGACTGGATAAAAGACGTCAAAGTCGTTGGGCCCTACGAGGTGCAGATAATAGCCAAGCAGCCGACACCGGCCGCATTGGCCTATTTGGCCGATGAGTCTCCCATTTATCCGCAAGGGCATTACGATAATGCGCCGGCATTGCCAGGCGCCACTGGCACTTCCGCCAGGAAAGATTACGGCGCCGTGCGGCCCATGTGCACCGGACCGTACATGCTGAAGAATTTCAAGAGCGGCTCGGGCTTCACGCTGGTCAAGAATCCCAATTATTTCAAAGGCGGTCCCAAAGGGCAGCCGCATATCGGGAAGCTGATATTCCGCACCATACCCGACACTGATTCGCAGATGGCTGCGTTGCTGACGCACGATGTGGACTGGATTTGGTCAGTATTGCCGCAGAACGTGAAGCAGTTGCAGTCGGTGCCGGGCATCAAGGTTGATGCGGCGCCTACCATGCGCATCTCGTTTCTTTCACTCGATGCCGCGGGCCGCACGGGTGAGAACCCGATGCAAAAGTTGAAAGTCCGGCAGGCGATCGCGCATGCCATCGATCGCGAGTCGCTGGTCAAGAATCTGGTCGGGCCGGGCGCCAAGGTTCTCAAATCCATGTGCGCGCCGCAGCAGACTGGCTGCACGGAAGATGTTCCACAATATGACTACGATCCGGCGCTGGCGAAGAAATTGCTCGCCGAGGCGGGTTATCCGAATGGTTTCGACGAGGTGCTGTACGCCTATCGTGATCGCCCCTACACGGAGGCGGTCATGAATTACCTGCGGGCGGTCGGCATACGCACGAAATTGCGCTATTTGCAATGGAAGGCGCTGCAGCCCGTGCTGCGCAAGGGGGATATCCGCATGGGCCATCTGACCTGGGGCTCGCAGAGCGTGATGGATGCCTCGGCGTCGACTGGCTATTACTTCGAGTTCACCGACGACGACTACGCGCGCGACAAGCAGGTGCGCGACTGGCTGGTCGCGGCGGATCGGACGGTCGATCCCGCGAAACGCGATGCGCTCTACAAAGAGGCGCTGACGCGCATTGCCCAACAGGCGTATTACATTCCCCTGTTCCTCTACGGGCACATCTACGCTTTCGATTCGAATCTCGACTACCCGGTGACCCCCGACGAACTGGCGCATTTCTACATGGCGCGCTGGAAATGAGTGGTGCGATCCACGCACTGCAAATCGCGCATTTCGCATGGGGTGAGCGTGTTCGCGGAACACTGATCAGCGATACGAGATGTTGAGGCTCATTCTAAGGCGGTTGACCATCAGCGTGCTCGTCGTGGCCGTCGTGTCGGTCATTTCGTTTTCGCTGGTGTATCTGTCAGGCGATCCGGCCACGGCAATGGCGGGCGAGGGGGCAACGCAGCAGGACATCGAATCCATACGCGCAACTTACGGGTTCGATCGGCCGCTCTACGCGCAATATGGTTCGTGGCTGCGCAATGCGTTCCATGGCGATTTCGGGCGTTCCTATTATTTGCGCGAGCCGGTGTCCACCGTGCTGCTGCAGCACTTTCCCATCACCGCCAAGCTCGGTCTCAGCGCCATTGTTTTCGCACTGCTGCTGGCGGTCCCGCTGGGCGTGGCGGCCGCGTTGCGCCCGAACACGCTCGTTGATCGCATTGCCTTGAGTATTTCGGTGGCGGGGCAGGCGCTGCCGTCATTCCTGGTGGGGCTGGGGCTCATTTACGTTTTTGGCGTCCGATTGGGCTGGCTGCCGTTCTCGGGCACAGCGTCGTGGCGGAATTTCATCATGCCCAGCGTTTCTCTGGGTTATTACGCCACACCGGTGATGATGCGTCTGACCCGCTCCGGCATGCTCGACGCGCTTCAGTCCGACCATGTGCGCACGGCCCGGGCCTATGGACTGTCGTCATGGCGCGTCGTGATCAAACATTCGCTGCGCCACGCGATTCTGCCGGTGCTGGCGCTCAGTGCCGTGCAGTTGGGGTTCATGCTGGGCGGCTCCATCATCATCGAGACGGTCTTCTCGATGAAGGGCCTGGGCTATCTGGCGTGGACGTCGATTCAGCGATCGGATTTGCAGGTCATCCAGGCCATACTGCTGATCATTGCGTTGATATATGCCTTGTTGACTTTATTGGCGGATTTGCTCAATGCGTTTCTCGATCCGCGCTTGCGTGAACAGTGACGAGATGAATGTCCGAAGGTTGTATTGTGCCGCGTGATGCCTCCGCCGCCGTGCCTGAGCCAGCCGAAGATTATGTCGGCATTTCCCCCCGTCGGCTTGCCGTGCGCCGCGCGTTGCGCAACGCCAGCTTCTGGATCGGTGGCACCGCGCTTCTGGCGATCGTGATCGTTGGGCTGTTCGCACCGTGGCTCACGCCCTACGACCCCACCGCGCAGCATCTCGGCGCGCGCCTGATCGTGCCGGTGTGGCAGGCGGGCGGCAGCTGGGCGCATCCCCTGGGAACGGATTTGCTGGGCCGCGATTATCTGGCGCGCCTTTTGTTTGGTGCCAGAATTTCACTGTTGATCGGCTTTTCCACGATTCTCATTTCCGGATTCGTGGGCACTTGCCTGGGTATGGCGGCGGGCTACTGGGGCGGGTGGGTGGACCTGCTGGTCAATTTCATTCTGACGATACGGTTGACGCTCCCCGTCGTGCTGGTTGCCCTCGTCGTCGTCGCCGTGATCGGCAATTCGTTGACTTTGCTCATTGTCGTGATCGGCGGCCTGCTGTGGGACCGCTTCACCATCGTGACCCGCAGCGCGACCCAGCAACTCGCCCGCACGGAGTTCGTCGTCGCGGCGTACTGTATCGGAAGCTCCCGGGCACGGCTTTTTCTGCGCGAAATATTGCCCAATCTCACCGGGCAGCTGATCGTCGTCGCATCCATCGAGCTTGCGCATGCCATTCTCCTCGAGGCATCGCTGTCCTTCCTGGGGCTGGGGGTGCAACCGCCGCTTTCTTCCTGGGGATTGATGGTATCCGAGGCCAAGAGTCAAATCTTCTTCATGCCCTGGCTGATCGCCATACCGGGCGCCGCGCTGGTGGTGCTGATATTGGCGATCAACTTGCTCGGCGACGCATTGCGCGACATTCTTACGCCCGAAGGAAGGGCATAGGCCTATGGCACATTTGCTGGAAGTCGAAGATCTGAACGTCGACATTGCCACGGACCACGCGCGGCTGAGCCCCATCATTGGCGTCGATCTGACGCTCGATCGCGGCGATACGCTGGCCATTGTGGGTGAATCGGGCAGCGGCAAAAGCCTGACGGCGCTGTCGATCCTGGGGCTGCTGCCGCGCCGCGCCACGCTGCGCGCGCGCCGCATCGATTTTGCCGGCCGGTCGCTCATTGGCCTGTCCGCCCGCCAGTGGCAATCGATCCGGGGTGACCGCATCACCATGATCTTCCAGGATCCGATGACCGCCCTTGATCCCTGCTATACGGTTGGTGACCAGATGGTGGAGGTGTTGCGCCAACATCGGCGCATGTCGGCGCGCGATGCGCGCGCGCGGGTACTGGCGCTGATGGAAACGGCGCGTGTGCCGTCGCCCGCCGAGCGTTACAGTCAATATCCGCACGAGCTCTCGGGTGGCCTGCGCCAACGCGTGATGATTGCCATGTCGCTGCTCTCCGAGCCCGACTTGCTCATCGCCGACGAGCCGACCACGGCGCTGGACGTCACGATTCAGGCGCAGATACTCAGGTTGCTGGCGGATATACAGAAAAAATCGGGTGTCAGCCTGATACTCATCACCCATGACATCGGTGTCGTGGCCTCCATCGCCGACACCATCGCGGTCATGTACCGCGGGCAGATCGTGGAACACGGGGCCACGAATGATATTCTGAGCATGCCGCTGCACCCGTACACCGAAGGACTGCTGCGCTCCATTCCGGTTCCAGGACGTTCCGAACGCGGGAAGCCTCTGGGCTACATACCGGGTATCGTGCCGCCGCCCGTGGGAATGCCGCGAGCTTGCGTTTTCGCGCCACGCTGCCCGTACGTCACTGAAGCATGTCTGGCATCGGCGATCCCGCTGCGCGATGCGGGCGGTGGACGCAAAGTGCGCTGCATTCTTCCGCTGGATGGCAGCGGCAGGCGCGCGGACGCGTGGGAACAATTTCAATCGGTGCAAGTGCCGTGACGACGCAAAAACCCATGCTGGAGGCCGCCGGCGTCATCCTCGATTACCGGGTGGGTGGCCTGTGGCGCAATCGGCGCACGGTCCGTGTGCTGCATGGCATCGATCTCACCGTTGCGGAAGGCGAGGTATTGGGGCTGGTTGGCGAGTCGGGATGCGGCAAGACGACGCTGGCTCGCCTGATGCTTGGAATTCTCGCACCCAGCGCGGGCACCGTGCGCGTCGACGGGCGCGCAATCCACGGCTATCGCCGGCTCGAGCGCGCGCGGCTCATTCAGCCGGTTTTTCAGGATCCCTATTCGTCACTCAACCCACGCATGACCGTGGGTGACACGATTGCCGCGCCGCTTGAAATCCAGGCGCAAGGCACCAGCCGCGCCCGCCGCGAGCGTGTGCGCGAGTTGATGAACGCCGTGGGGCTGCCGCCGCATCTGGTCAGCGCGTATCCCGCGCAGATGTCGGGCGGGCAGCGGCAGCGGGTCGCCA
>SCQX01000206.1 GCA_004298545.1 Candidimonas sp.
CGCAAAGGTGGCTGCGCGTCACCGCGGCGACCGTCGAAGACTCCACTCTTGGGACTTTCGATACATCATGCATAAACTCGATCGCCGCACGATGCTGCGCACCAGTGTTCTCATGGGGTCGGCCGCCTTGCTGGGCACCCGCGCCATCCGGCCCGCCTGGGCGGCCGACGCCCGCACCCTCACGCTCTACAACGGCCAGCATGCGCATACCACCGCAGCCCTGGTCGACGCGTTTACGAAGGCGACGAAGATCAGGGTGGAGATTCGCAAGGGCAGCAGCTCTCAGCTTGCCAATCAGATCATCGAAGAGGGCGCGCGGTCGCCGGCCGACGTCTTCTATTCCGAGGAAAGCCCGCCGGTCGTGAAGTTGGCGAAAAAGGGGCTGCTGGCGCGGGTCGATCCGAAGACGCTCAAGCAGATTCAGCCCGGCTATGAATCCCGCGAAGGGGATTGGCTGGGTATCAGTGCGCGCTGCCGTGTCATCGCCTACAACAAGAGCCTGGTCAAGGAAAGCGAATTGCCGAAGTCGGTACTCGACATGGCAAGCCCTCAATGGAAGGGTAAGGTCGCTTTCGTCCCGTCCAGCGGCTCCTTTCAGGAGCAGATCGTCGCGATCGCGCAGCTCAAGAGCCGCGACGCGGCACTGCGCTGGCTCGAGAATCTCAAAAAATATGGTGTCATATACAATGGCAACATGGCCGCGATGAAGGCCGTTGAGCGCGGTGAGGTCGCCACCGCGTTGATCAACAACTATTACTGGTTCGTCGTGGCGCAAGAGGTCGGCGCGAAAAACATGCATTCGGCGCTGTACTATACCGGTGACAAGGACCCGGGCGCGCTGGTGACCGTATCGGCCGCGGGCATTCTCAAATCATCAAAGAAGCAAGCGTTGGCGCAACAGCTGCTCGCATTCATGGTCAGTGCTCCGGGGCAGACTGCCATCGCCGATTCGGTGGCCGAGTATCCGCTGCGCCCCGGAATCAAGTCGCCCTATGCGATCAAACCGTTCGACGAGCTCGATCCCCCACCCATCACGCCCGCCGATCTGGGCGATGCCGCCGATGCACTGATATTGCGGCGTGAAGCGGGGTTGGCCTGATACGACATGGCATTTGGCCGTTCGCGGCGTCACGGGGCGCTTTCAATCTGGTTCGCGGGGTCGGCGGGGCTGCCCGCCGTGCTCATATCCCTGCCGCTGGTCTATGTCGTGATGCGCGCGGTGAATGCCGGTCTTGCCGGCATTCACACCGAGCTGTTCCGCTCGCGCACTTTGATGTTGCTGATCAACACGCTGGTCATCACGATCAGCGTCACGGTGGCGGCAAGCCTGATCGGCCTGGCGGTGGCATGGTGCGTCGAACGCACCAACCTTCCGGGCAAGCGCCTGTGGCGCATAGCGGCGGGCCTGCCTCTGGCCATGCCCGCGTTCGTGTCCAGCTATGCGTGGTCGTCCATCAGTCCTTTGTTTCAGGGCATCATGGGCGCGATACTCATCTTATCGCTGTCGAGCTATCCCCTGGTTTACCTGCCGGTGGCGGCGGGGTTGCGCGGCGCCGACCCGGGCTTCGAGGACGTGGCCCGATCGTTGGGGGATGGCCCTTGGCGCTGCTTTTTCCGAGCCGTGCTGCCGCAGCTGCGCCCCGCACTGGGCGGTGGCGCGCTGCTGGTACTGACGCACATGCTGGCCGAGTTCGGCGCCTTTTCGATGTTGCGGGTGCAAACTTTCACGACGGCGATATTCGAGTCGTATCAGCTCCAGTTCGACAGCGCCTCGGCGGCGCTTCAATCCATCGTGCTGATGGCGCTTTGCCTGCCGGCGGCCTATGGCGAAATGCGCCTGCGCGCGGGCGCCAGCGTGGCGCGCGTCGGGCGCGGCACCGCCCGGGCTGCCAGCACCATTCGCTTGGGTGGGATTCGATACGCGGCGCTCGCCGGGTTCGTCGCCCTTATCGTGCTGGCGCTGGGTGTGCCGCTGACGACGCTGGGCTACTGGCTGGCCGTCGGACGTTCGGCGGGCGAGGGCTACGTCGAAATCGTGCCGGCGATCGGCGGTACGGTTGCATTGGCGTCTGCGGGCGCGGTGATCACCAGCCTGTTCGCCATCCCGCTGGTACTGCTGTCGCTGCGCCACAAGGGGTGGCCGGCGCAGTTGGCCGATCGCCTGCCGTACGTCATTCATGGGCTGCCGGGGGTCGTCGTTGCGCTTGCCATGGTGTTCATGTCGATCCATCTCGTGCCGCAACTCTATCAGGGCGCCACGGTCTTGTTGCTCGCCTATGCGATCTTGTTCCTGCCTTTGGCGCAGTCGTCGCTGCGTGCTTCGGCCGAACTGGTTCCCCCTCAGCTGGAAACGGTTGCGCGCGGCCTGGGCCGTAGCCCATTTGCAGCGTTCCTGACCGTCACGTTGCCGAATATCGCGCCGGGCATCGGCGCGGCGCTGGCGCTGATGGTGCTCGAGATCGCGCGCGAACTGCCGGCAACGCTGATGTTGGCCCCCACCGGCGTCGTGACGCTTGCAACCGAAGTGTGGTCGCATACGTACGACGCGGAATATGCCGCGGCGGCGCCGTTCGCCGCGCTGCTCGTGCTGGTTTCCATCGTTCCCGTCTATTTCTTCACGCAACGGTTCCTGCAGTTCGGAGAATCCCGGTGAGTCGTATTCGTGTCGAGCGGGTCGACAAGCGGTACGACGGTGTCGCGGTATTGCATCAGGTGTCGCTGGAAATTGCCGATGGGTCCGTGGTGGCTCTGCTGGGGCCGTCGGGTTGCGGAAAAACGACGCTATTGCGGCTGCTGGCCGGTTTCGACTGGGTCGATGCGGGCACCATCCGGCTCGACGAACGGGTCGTGGCGTCGGCGGCGACGCACGTCCCTCCCGAGCGGCGCGGTGTCGGCTATGTGCCGCAGGAAGGTGCATTGTTTCCGCACCTGAATGTCCTGGGCAACGTGCGTTATGGGCTCTCGGGGCACGCGGATTGGCGCCGGCGCGTCAGCGAGGTGCTGGCGCTGACGGATCTGTCGGGACTGGAGCGGCGCTATCCCCACGAGCTGTCTGGTGGCCAGCAGCAGCGCGTCGCGTTGGCGCGGGCGTTGGCGCCGCGGCCGGCGCTGATCCTGCTCGATGAGCCGTTCAACGCGCTGGATCTGGATCTCCGCCGCGGCATGTGCGAAGACGTGATCGCGCTGTTGAGAAAGACGGGAACGACTACCGTGCTCGTGACGCACGACCCCGCCGAGGCATTCGCGGTGTCGGATCGAATCGCCGTCATGCATGAAGGGCACATCATGCAGTGTGCCGAGCCCGATGTCGTGTACTGGCGGCCCGCCAGCGCGTCGGTGGCGCGTTTGACCGGCTCGGTGGTGTTTCTCGACGGTACGGTGGTCGGTGGCGGCATCGAGACGCCTGTTGGCGTGATCCCGCTGTACCCGTCCCGTGCCGCGCCAAGTGGGCTGGCCTGTGCGATGGTGAGGCCCGAACAAATCACGCTGGTCCCACCGGGGCACGGTGCGCGCGCGCGGGTGACCAGGCGTACGTTTCACGGCGACCACGTGCTGTTGAGCGTGGTGGTGGACGATCGGCTCGAACTGGGCCTGCGCATGACGTCCTGGGCGGCGCCGGCTTCCGGGTCCGACGTATTCCTGTCGGTGCGCGGGTCGTGCGTTGCGTTTCCCATTGATACCGTCGGGCGTGGCGCGGTCGCGCCGGCTGTGAAATGATCGGCCCGGCGTGCGAACCAAGCGGGCGCTAATTACGCAGGCGATAACCGGTGCGGAAGATCCAGCCGACGATCATTAGGCAGATCGCCAGGAAGACCAGCGTCATCGCCAGGCTCACCGGCACGCTGACGTCCGCCAGCCCGTAGAAGCTCCAGCGAAAGCCGCTGATCAGGTAGACGACGGGATTGAACAGGGTGACTTTCTGCCAGAATGGCGGCAGCATGTCGATGGAATAGAAGCTGCCCCCGAGGAACGTCAGCGGGGTGACGATCAGCAGCGGCACGATCTGGAGTTCCTCGAAGTTTTCGGCCCAGATGCCGATGATGAAACCGAACAGGCTGAACGTAACCGCGGTCAGCAGCAGAAATACCACCATGACGAATGGGTGGTCGATGCGCACCGGCACGAACAGGCCCGCCGTCGCCAGTATGATGATGCCCAGCAAGACCGCTTTGGTCGCCGCCGCGCCCACATAGCCCAGCAGCACCTCGAAGTACGATACCGGTGCCGACAGTATTTCGTAGATGGTTCCGGTGAATTTCGGGAAGTAGATGCCGAAGGAGGCGTTCGAAATGCTCTGCGTGAGCAGCGAGAGCATGATGAGCCCCGGCACGATGAAGGCGCCGTAGCTCACGCCGCCGATCTGGCTGATGCGCCCGCCGATGGCGGCACCGAACACGATGAAATACAGCGATGTGGAAATGACCGGGGCGATGATGCTTTGCATCAGCGTGCGCCAGGTCCGGGCCATTTCGAAGCGATAAATTGCCTTGACCGCGCGGATGTTCATGCCTGTTCCCTGACCAAGTCGACGAAAATGTCTTCCAGCGAGCTTTGCGACGTTTCGAGATCCTTGAGCGCGATGCCCTCGTTGCTCAGTGTGGCCAGCAGGTCGGGAATGCCGGTGTGCTCCTGCCGCGTGTCGTACGAGTAGACCAGATCGCCCTTGTCGGTCAGGACGAGCGGCCATGACGCCAGCGCGGTCGGGACGCGGGTGAGCGGGGTCTGCGGCCGAAGCGTGAGCTGCTTCTTGCCGAGCTTGCGCATCAGGGTTGCCTTTTCTTCCACCAGCACGAGGCTGCCATGGTGGATGATGCCGATGCGGTCGGCCATTTCCTCGGCCTCTTCGATGTAGTGCGTCGTCAGAATGATGGTGACACCAGCGGCGCGCAGCGACCGCACCATCTCCCACATGCCTTTGCGCAACGACACGTCCACACCCGCGGTCGGTTCGTCGAGGAAAAGAATCGTTGGCTCGTGCGACAGCGCCTTGGCAATCATGACGCGGCGTTTCATGCCCCCCGACAGTGTTCGCAGCCGGTTGTCTTTCTTGTCCCACAGCGATAGATCGCGCAGCACTTTTTCGATGTGCGCGGGATTGGCCGGCTTGCCGTACAGGCCGCGGCTGAAGCTGACCGTGTTCCAGACCGTTTCGAACGCGTCTGTCGTGAGTTCCTGTGGCACCAGGCCGATCTGCGAGCGTGCCGCGCGGTATTGCGTCACGATGTCGTATCCGTTGACGCGAACCATGCCGCCCGAGGGCGTGACCAGGCCGCACACGATGCTGATCAGTGTCGTTTTACCGGCACCGTTGGGGCCGAGGAGGGCGAAGATTTCGCCGTGCGCAATGTCGAGATTGATGTCTTTGAGCGCCTGGTGGCCTGTGGCGTAGGTTTTTTCCAGATTGGAGATGGTGATTATCGCGGACATGGTCGTCTGGCGCCATTCGCGCCGAAGTCATCGCGCAAGGGTACCACGGGCGCGGATGGCCGCAATGTTATCCTAGTGCGAGGAGGATGATCTTGTGTCGCGTCACACGGAAAGACCCTGCCCCCCGCCCACAGGCCGGCACAGCGTGCGCCGGGTGTCGATTTGGCTGGCGGCGTTGTCCCTCTTCTGCCGCGGGGTGCGGATTCTCGCCTCCGGTTTTTTCATCGATCGGGCGGTGGTGCTGCTGGCGGGGGCTGTCGTTCAGTTCGAGGGAGGCAGGGGCGGCGAGATGAGGCCGCTGCGTGTACGCATGGAGGCGGCAGCGCACCCGCAAGGATAGCGGATGGGGCGGGGCGCCGGCACCACCGCGTTATCATCCTCACTTGAAATCCGCACGCTCATAGTCAGACTAAGGAGTGGTCATGTCGTCGATGCGGGACGCGTTGTTGACGTCCGAACAGATGCGGCGCGCCGACCAGGCGGCCATTGCGTCGGGTGTGCCGGAAGTCGACCTGATGGAGGCG
>SCQX01000207.1 GCA_004298545.1 Candidimonas sp.
GGGCAGTGCGCGGCTTCGCTGAACGGCTGCATCCGGTCGATCGACAAGATGGTGCCGTCTTCCGCGATGAACGCGATCGAAAGCGCAAGCGGGGTGTTCTTCATCCAGAAGCACCAGGGCGCGGCCTGATCGAACACGAACAACATGCCCTGATTGGCCGCCAGCGATTTGCGGCCCATCAGGCCGTGTTCGCGCGCCCTATCGGTATCCGCAACTTCCGCATGCACGTCATGCCCATCGATGGTGAGTTCGACCGCCGTCGTGCCGGCCGCTTGTACCGTTCCCATCGGGAGAATTACACTGGTCACCAGTAGCGCCAGAGATAAAAAAACAGGGCACGCATGCCCTGTCGGTAGGTTTCTTTCAGTGCTGTTTCCAGCCATTCGTTGTCATAATTGTTGGCGGTTGTTCGTCTCAGGCGGCAGTGATGTTGAGCGCCTGCTTGCCTTTGGGGCCTTGAGCGATTTCAAACGCGACTTTCTGACCCTCTTTGAGCGTTTTGAAACCGTTCATCTGTATGGATGAGAAATGCGCAAAAAGATCTTCGCCCCCATTGTCAGGGGTGATAAAGCCAAAGCCCTTTGCGTCGTTGAACCATTTGACGGTTCCCGTCAGTTTTTGGGTGTCTCCTCCAGCGGAGGGAGTGGTTGAATCTGACATGCGGACTGCCTCTCAACTATAGTGTTACGGTAAAACCCGAGCCGTCAGCGGCGCTTCCAGCCCAGGATTCCGGCAGTGTCCACAGATATCTGACATCCGACAAATATATGAAAACACCCAGAACAGCGTGATGATGAATACTTTTCCATCGTGAAGTCAACTATGGAAAGCACTTATATTGGTCTTGTCTTGTGTTTTTTTTGGTGATTTGACGTCATGGCGATTCAAACCGACAGGCAGCGCGAGGTCGTCGTCGAAAAGCGGGACGAAAAACTCACTCCACCACCGATGTACCAAGTTGTGCTACTCAACGACGATTACACCCCGATGGAGTTCGTAGTGGGCATCTTGCGGCGAATCTTCGCGAAGAGCGAGTATGAGGCATCGCGCATCATGCTCAAGGTTCATCACGAGGGCCGTGGTGTCTGTGGCGTGTTCCCGCGGGAGATCGCGGAGACGCGGGTCGAGATGGTGCGACGTTCGGCCCAGGAGCGCCAGCACCCTTTACAGTGCATAATGGAACCAGCACCCGCCGACTGAGCCGAATCGCTGCTACGCGCTGGCGATTTAGTCATAGAATAGGATCTGTCGATTCGTCGATTTGTTTGTCCGCTTCAGTAATGGATGTAATGGAGGAAGCGTGATTTCCGAAGAGCTTGAAGTCAGCTTGCACATGGCCTTCGTCGAGGCCCGCACAGCGAGACACGAATTCATCACCGTCGAACATTTGCTGCTGTCGCTGCTCGACAACGTGGCGGCCGTGGAGGTGCTGCGCGCGTGTTCCGCCAATATCGAAGCGCTGCGCCGCGACCTGCGCAAGTTCATCAACGAGAATACGCCCATCTTTCCGGGCGAGGGCGAGGTCGACACGCAGCCCACCTTGGGCTTCCAGCGCGTCATCCAGCGGGCGATCATGCACGTCTCGTCGGGCAATTCGCCCAAGAAGAGCGTAACGGGCGCGAACGTTCTCGTCGCCATGTATGGCGAAAAAGACTCTCATGCCGTGTACTACCTGCTGCAGCAAGGAGTCACCCGGCTCGACGTGGTCAACTTCCTCTCGCACGGCATCACCAAGGCTAGCGACGATTCCAACGCGGAACCCGCCAAACAGCCTGGCGCCGAGGCCGAGCACAAGGGTGAACAGCACAAGTCGCCGCTCGAGCTCTATGCGCTGGACCTGAACTTCGAATCGCGCGAAGGGCGCATCGACCCGCTCATCGGCCGTGAATCGGAAGTCGAGCGCGTCATTCAGGTGTTGTGCCGGCGGCGCAAGAACAACCCGCTGCTCGTTGGCGAGGCGGGCGTTGGCAAGACCGCAATCGCCGAGGGTCTGGCGTGGCGCATCGTCAAGGGTGACGTGCCCGACATTCTGGCCAATGCGCGCGTCTATGCGCTCGACATGGGGGCCCTGCTGGCGGGAACCAAGTATCGGGGCGATTTCGAACAACGCCTCAAGGCGGTGCTGCGCGCGCTGAAAGACAACGACAACGCCATTTTGTTCATCGACGAAATCCATACCTTGATCGGCGCGGGCTCTGCTTCGGGCGGCACCCTCGATGCCTCCAATCTGCTCAAGCCCGCCTTGTCGTCGGGGCAGCTGAAGTGCCTGGGGGCCACCACGTACAACGAATACCGCGGCGTCTTCGAGAAAGATCACGCGCTTTCGCGCCGTTTTCAGAAGATCGACGTCGTCGAGCCCACGGTGGAAGAAACGATTCGAATCCTGCGCGGCCTCAAACGGTATTTCGAGGCGCATCACGGCGTGCGTTATTCGTCCGCCGCGCTGACCGCCGCCGCGGAACTCTCGGCGCGCCACATCAACGACCGCTACCTTCCCGACAAGGCGATCGATGTCATCGATGAAGCGGGCGCGGCCCAACGCCTGCTGCCGCGTTCGCGTCAGAAGAAGCTCATCGGCAGAACGGAAGTCGAGGCCACGGTGGCCAAGATCGCACGTATTCCACCGCAAAGCGTCTCCAATGACGATCGCAGCAAGTTGGCAACACTGGAACGCGACCTCAAGACAGTCGTGTTCGGGCAGGAGGCGGCCATCGAGGCCCTGGCGGGGGCGATCAAGATGGCGCGCTCCGGCCTGGGGCGCCCCGACAAGCCCATTGGCGCGTTTCTGTTCTCTGGCCCCACCGGGGTTGGCAAGACGGAAGTTGCGCGGCAGCTGGCATTCACCATGGGCATCGAACTGCTGCGGTTCGACATGTCGGAATACATGGAACGCCACGCGGTTTCACGCCTGATCGGCGCGCCGCCCGGGTATGTGGGATTCGATCAGGGCGGGTTGCTGACCGAGGCCATCAGCAAACAGCCGCATTGCGTCCTGCTGCTCGATGAAATCGAGAAGGCGCACCCCGACATCTACAACATCCTGCTGCAGGTCATGGACCATGGCACGCTGACCGACAACAACGGGCGCAAAGCCGATTTCCGCAACGTCATCATCGTCATGACGACCAACGCCGGCGCCGATATGCTCAACCGCAATTCCATCGGCTTTGCCGCGGCGGAGACCGCCGGTGACGAAATGGCCGATATCAAGCGCCTGTTCACGCCGGAATTTCGCAATCGGCTGGACGCCATCATCAGTTTCAAGCCACTGTCGCGCGAAGTCATCCTGCGCGTGGTCGACAAATTCCTGATGCAGCTCGAAGATCAGCTCCACGAAAAGCACGTCGACGTGGTGTTTACACAGGCGCTGCGCGAGCATCTGGCGAAAGCCGGTTTCGATCCCGCGATGGGCGCGCGACCAATGCAGCGGCTCATCCAGGACACCATCCGGCGCGCGCTGGCCGACGAATTGCTGTTTGGCCGGCTGGTCGAAGGCGGGCATGTCGAGGTCGGTCTCGACGCGCAAGAGAAGGTGGTGCTCAGCTTCGCGGCATCAACCCCCGCCAGTGCCGGGCCGAAGCAGCACCCGCCGGTCGATTCGGAAGCCGAGCTTGTGCATTGAGGGGCCCCAGCCCTTGATTCTGTGTCCGCACTGTGCCACGCCGCACCGGCGGGTTCCTCTGCCGGCGGGTGGCGTGGCGCGCTGCGTCCGCTGCGACAGCGTGCTCTATCACGCCAGCCGCTATTCTCCATCGCAATGGTGCGCGCTGACGTTTGCGGGGCTGATCGTCTTTGCCATCGCCAACTATTTTCCCATCGTCGTGCTGCGGCTCAAATCGCTGACCGCCGAGGCAACGCTGCCGGAGGCGCTGGTGTTGACGTGGCGCCAGGGGCATGAGGTCGTCGCCACCATGACGGGCCTGTTCGGGTTCGTCATCCCGCTCGTTCAGTTGCTGTTTCTTGCGTGGGCGCTCATGGCGGTTGCGTCGCGACGCCTGCCGCGCGACTTTGCGGTGGGGATGCGGGTGCTCGGTAGTTTGGGGGCGTGGGGCATGGTGCCCGTTCTGATGCTCGCCATTCTGGTCGCCGTCGTGAAGCTGGCGGGCTTTGCCGTTCTGAACGTCGCGCCGGGGCTGTGGGGCTTTGCCGCGCTGACCGTATTCGTCACTGCGCTGGGACGAGTCACGGCGCGGTGGCTGTGGCGCGCCGCGGAGGACGCCGGCCTGGTCCCCTTGTCGGGCACTGGCCTGGATCTGGCGCGCGTCTATGGCGCTTGCCATGCCTGCGGTTACGTGCAGAATCTCACGTCGCCACAGGGCCAGGCCTGTCGGCGCTGCGGCGCGTGGGTCCGATTTCGCTTGCCCGGCCTGTCGCGGACCTGGATGCTGGTCGTTGCGGCGTGTGTCTTGTACGTTCCGGCCAATGTTCTGCCCGTTCTGCAGTTTCGCAGCCCGCTGGGGGTGTCCGAGCACACTATTCTCGGCGGGGTGCTGGAGCTCTGGGGGCAGGGTTCCCAAGGGTTGGCGGTGATCGTATTCATCGCCAGCATCGTCATCCCCATGACCAAGCTGCTCATTCTGATGGCGCTCATGCTGCATCGCACTTGGCGGGGAGATGACATACAGCGTCAGCGTACACGCCTTTACGAATTGGTGGAATTCATTGGCCAGTGGTCGATGCTCGACGTGTTCGTCGTCATCCTGTTGACCGCCATGGCCGATTTTCCAGGGCTATCGCAGATCTCGGCGGGCCCGGGAGCGGCGAGTTTCGGCATGGTCGTGGTACTGACCCTGCTTGCGTCGGCCAGCTTCGATCCGCGTCGTGGGTGGGATGGGCGTCCCGATGATCGCACTGAGCCGCACGACGCCACCGCGGGCAGTGGGCGGTCGTCGTCGCAGGCGGTAGCGGGCCTGGCATGACGACATCGGGCGATCCCGCCGAGCCCGAATCCCAAGCTGCTGCGCCCGCTGCGGCTGATTCGGTGCCGACTCCCCGTGTTTTCGTGCGGAATCGGCGAACCATTTCGTGGATCTGGCTGGTGCCGCTGGTGGTTGCGCTGGTAGGCCTGTCACTGGTCATCAACCGTTGGATCCACATCGGGCCGATCATCACCATCAGTTTCCAGTCGGCCGAAGGCATTCAGGTGGGGCAGACGACGGTTCGCTATCGTGATGTCGTGGTCGGAACGGTCGATGACATCAAGGTTTCGCCCGATCATTCGCGGGCGCTGGTCCAGGTTCGGCTCAAGCGCGACGCGGCGTCGTACGTCGCGCGCAAGGGCACGCGTTTCTGGGTCGTTCGCCCGCGCCTTGAACTGACGGGCGTTTCGGGGCTCAATACGCTGCTGTCGGGCGCATACATCGGTGTCGATATTTCCCGCACGAAAGAGGGTGGGGCGGCGGGTTCCCGAACCTATCGCTTCACGGGTCTGGAAAAGCCGCCGGAAATCGCCAGTGACAAGCCTGGCACTCGCTACACGCTGACCGCGCCCGACCTCGGGTCGCTCGAACTGGGCTCGCCCGTTTATTACCGCCGCATTCAGGTTGGACGAGTGGTCGATTACGGTCTGTCGCCCGATGGCAAGGAAGTCGACATCCAGGTGTTCGTCGACGCGCCCAACGACAAGTACGTCACCGACGATTCACGCTTCTGGAACATCAGCGGGATCCAGATGTCGCTGGGTGCCGATGGCGTTGCCGTCAGCACCGGCTCGATCGCCTCGATCATCTCGGGCGGCGTGGAGTTCGCGTCGGCCGACGAAAGCGACACGACACCGGCGAAGGCCAACACGGTGTTTCATTTGAAATTGACGCGGCAGACCGCCATGGCGGAGCCCGATGGTGTTCCGATTCCCGTTAATTTCGAATTCCGGGATTCGGTGCGCGGCTTGAAGGTCGGTGCGCCCGTGCTGTTCCATGGGTTGGAAATCGGCAATGTCATGAATGTCGATCTGGAATACAACCCGAAGATCAAGCGGTTCTATGTCCTTGTCAGGGCCGACCTCTACCCTATGCGGTTCGGGAAGATCTATCGTGAATTGGTCGCCGAGAATGCGCACAGTGGCAACGCCGGTCACAGCCTGCTGGGGCCGCTGGTTACGCACGGGCTGCGCGCGCAACTGCGCACGGGCAATCTGCTGACCGGCCAGCAGTACGTCGCATTGGCGTTCTTTCCCAATGCACCCGCCGCGCACTTCGACGAAACGCAGAAACCGGCCATGATTCCCACGGTACCCGGCGATCTCGATCGCCTGCAGGAACAACTGGGCAGCGTTCTCACGAAGCTCGATTCGATTCCGTACGCGGGTATCAGTCACGATTTGCGTGCGACGCTGCGGGCGCTGACGAACACGCTTGCGGGGCTGCGCGGCGTGGGTCCGGAAACCGAGACGACGCTGCGGGCGGTGCGCCAATCGCTCGATCGCGCCGATGCCTTGTTGGGTTCACGGTCCACCGGCGGCAATCTGGCGCAAACTCTGCGGGAACTGCAACAGGCGGCCGAGTCGCTGCGGGCACTCGCCGACAACCTGCGGGCGAATCCTTCGGCGTTGTTGCGAGGACACCCGGCCGACAGGCTGCCGGGCCGTTGAGGCGTTCGAGGAGGCGATCTGTGTTGAAGCGCATGAACCTGATCCCGATGCTGGCGTTATCAGCCGTATTGGCGGGCTGTGCGGCACCACCGCGGGCCCATTACTACACGCTCATGCCGCCGCCGGGCACCAGTGCGAGCGGCGCCAGTACGAATGGCGCTGGCGTAGGTGGCGCCACCACGGTGACGACCGCCGGCGAGTACGCGATCAGTGTGCAGCCTGTGACCATTCCGGCGCAGGTCGACCGACCGCAAATCGTCGTTGGCATGGACGGCAGCGCGCAAGTCGTGCCGCTGAATCAATCGTTGTGGGTCTCGCCGCTCGATGGTCAGGTTCGCCGCGCGCTGGCCGACGATTTGACAGCGCGCCTGGGGGTTCTCGACATTGCGGCGAACGCGGCGCCGCGTTCGCTGCCAGTGTGGGAAGTATTCCTGACCGTCGAGCGTTTCGATCTCGTTTTTGGGAAGAAGACCGTGCTGGATGCCACGTGGCGCCTCGAGCCCGTTCATCGCCCAGGCTGGCGGTCGAACATCTGCCGCGTCGAGATCGTCACGGCGGTTGGCCCCGGTGTGCCCGCACTCGTGGCGGGGCAGCGCGCGGCCATACGGACGCTGTCGTCGCTGATCGCCGCGCGGATTACCGGCAAGCCGGCCTCCTCCCGCGGCGCATCGACGGTGGTCGACAAGGGCTGCGTCTCCCCGGGCCTCTGATCCGTCAGACCGTCGCCGCGAGCTGTCCCATCTGCCGCCACTGCGATTCGTTCCGACATGCCGCCGCCGCCAGACGGCGCCTTCAGCCACCCATATAGCGTCGAATCAAAGATATATCACGGTTAACCCTGATGTGACTCAAGGTGCAACTTATTTAGTATTTTGGTTTACCATTGAACGTGCATCAAACCGGTCAGCGCACGGCATGCGCCGTACCGAAATGACGAAGAATCACAGGAATGGCAATGGCAACGACCACACTCGGCGTAAAAGTAGATGAGGCCCTGCGCGAACGGCTGAGGAATGCCGCGCAGAAGCTGGGTTGCACACCGCACT
>SCQX01000208.1 GCA_004298545.1 Candidimonas sp.
CGGCGCAGCCGGCAATGCGGGCGCCGTCTGGCGCGAGCAGCAGCAGGTTCATGGGCGGTGTGCCAATGAAGCGCGCGGCAAATTCCGTGCGCGGGCGGGCGTAGAGGCGCTCGGGAGTGTCGTGCTGCTCAATTTTTCCACCGCGCAGGAGGACGACGCGGTCGGCCATGCTCATGGCTTCCGTCTGGTCGTGCGTGACGTAGATCATCGTGATGGCCAGTTTTTGCTGCAGCGCGCGAATTTCGCGGCGCATTTCGTGGCGCAACTGGGCGTCCAGGTTGGACAATGGCTCGTCCATCAGGCAGACCGGCGCTTCGGAGATGACGGCGCGCGCCAGCGCGACCCGCTGCTGCTGCCCGCCCGACAATTGTGCTGGTTTGCGGCTCAGGAGTGGCGACAGGCCCATGAGGTCGGCCACTTGCTTGAGGCGCCGCTCGTAGTCGCGCGCGGGTTCCTTTCGCACCCGCGGACCGAACAGAATGTTCTCCCGCACCGACAGGTGAGGGAATAGGGCGTACGACTGGAATACCATCGAAATATGGCGTTTGGCCGGCGGCAGGCCGGTGACCTCGCGCGCGCCGATGCGGATGCGCCCGGATGTCGGCGTGTCGAGGCCGGCGATCATGCGCAGGGTTGTCGATTTTCCGCAGCCCGACGGCCCCAGCAGCACGGTGAATGTTCCCGCCGGCACTTCGAAGGTGATATCGCTGACGGCGGGCGCCGCCGCGCCGTACTGTTTGGTAACGTTTTCAAGCGCGACGGTGGAATCAGTATCGGTGGCGGCGGACATCATTCGCAATGAGGACCCCTGGAGTGGCCGATGGCCGCGTGGCGGTTGCGCCCCGCCGCCACCCGTGCGATGAAACGCTTTTCGATTATTTCACATGAGATGTTAGCGTCGATCGGTGGCGCGCATGTGCAGTGATTACCCCAATTGATGCGGCGGCAATGATGTTGGTATGGAGGTTTGGGCGGCGCCGGTCAGGGCGCGCCATGCCGCCGGAACGCCTGTCAGGGCGCGCCCAGCGTGAAGACCTCGGGGAAGAACATTTCCTGCCACGAGGCGGGCACGGTCTTCAGGGTGCCGATCTCGTGCATGAAGGTTACGAATTTTTCCACTCGCTGAGGCATGATGGTGTACTGGATCTGCGGGTCGTTCAGCATTTTCTCCACGTCTGCGAGGGAGTCGGTGTCTTTGGTGGCCTCGAGGTAAACCTTGGCCGCATAGGGTTTGTTGGTCTTTATGGTTTCGCCGGCCGCGTGCATTGCCTTCAGGAATGCTTCGTACAGCTTCGGGTTCTGATCGTGGAAGCGTTTGGTTCCCAGAATCAGTATCGTGGTCGTGGGACCGCCCAGGACGTCGAAGGAATTCAGCACGGTGTGGATTCTTGGGTCTTTCAGCTCGCGGAAGCTGTACGGCGCCCAGGTGAAATGCGCATCGATCTCGCTGGTGCCCGACAACAGCGCGGCCATGGCGTCTGGATGCGAGCGGCTGACGGTTATGGCGTCGAGCTTGCCGTAGTTTTTCATGCCGAACGCCTGGCTTGCCGCCATTTGCAGTTCCACCGCCTGAATCGATACTTTCGCGGCGGGCAGTGCGATTCGGTCGCTCGACGAAAAATCGCGGATCGATTTCACGTTCGGATTGCGCGTGTTCAGCAGATGCGGCGCCGAGGCGATTGCGCAAACGCCTTTTATTTCCTGTGGCGTACCTTTGGTCTTGCTCCACATCAACGGCAGCACGGTGGTGCCCACGGCGGCGAGATCAAGCGAGTTCGAGAGCAGCGCGTCGTTCATGACGTTCGCTCCGGCGAACGTGGACCATTTCACGGTGACGTCTTTCAGGCCGGCAGCCCGGGCATATTTTTCGACGAGCTTGTCGCGCTCCATGATGGTCATGGGCAGGTAGGCAATGCCGTACTGCCTGGCGATTCTGACCTCCGACGCCGCCGAGGCGGTCTGTGCGTGAGCGGCGAGGGTCAGCCCTGCCAGGAATGCCGCGATCGTCATCCGAAATTTCATGCGTGGTCTCCGTTGAAGTTGATTTTTGGAATGACGGGATCCGTCAAGGGTCGTTTCTGATGACCGGCGCGGGCACGGATTCGATCGATACGTTGATGCATGCCGGCTTGCCGCAATTGGCGGCGCGCAGCAGGGCCGCGGGCAGATCGCGCGCATCGGTGACGTACTCGCCATGACCGCCGAGCGCCGCGGCAACTTTGTCGTAGCGGGCGGGCAGCAGCTCGCAGCCGTGTGCGCGGGTGGAGCCGTAATCACGCAGCTGAATCTGGTATTCAGCGTTCCATCGCGCATCGTTGCCGATGAGGACGATGATGGGCAAGTGGTAGCGCACGGCGGTGTCGAACTCGGCCATGTGGTAGCCAAAGGTGCCGTCGCCCATCACTGCCACCACGGGCTGCGAGGGGTCGGCCACCTTGACGCCCAGCGCGTACGGCAGCGATGGCCCGATGGCGCCCGCCACGCCGTTGATCAGCCGTTTCTTCGCCGCCGTTACGCCGGCTTGCGGCCACTGGCCGATCTCGCCGCCGTCGCATACCAGCGTGGCTGCGGGATGTTGCGTGAAGAAGTCTTCGAGTGCCTTGCAGAGGGCCAG
>SCQX01000209.1 GCA_004298545.1 Candidimonas sp.
AGCGCGGCTGCAAGCGCAATATTCGACAAGATTATATATTTTCTCATGGCTATTTTCTCCTGATGTGAAAGGGGAACACTCGGCGTGGTGTATCAGCCCACGGACTTGAACACCCTGGATCAAGATTTCCCGTGCACCGATTCGGGCCAGGACGAGTGGATGCGAGATAACTTAACATCAATCAGATGTCGATTGGAATACGAAATGCTACCCTTGGCTAATGCGTGTATTGGCCGCTGCTGATTATTTCCTCCTATCCGATGATAATTAAGCATTACAATATGCATATGTAAGCCACCGATTATCATGAATAAAATTGCAAGTGACCTGATGGATGCAACGCGAATAAAATGGAATTCATTATTCTGTAACATATTTTTGAACATGGCCTATTATCTGTGGATGGATTGAACGATTTGAGGCTGGTCGAAAGGATGTGTGGTGTGCCGTATGTTTATGACTCTGGCTGTCGACAGCCAGACTCCGTTGATATACCTCATGCCTGAGTCATGAAAGGCGGATGTTGATCGTTATTTGTTCTGGCGAACGATGCCGCCTCATTGTTTTACGATGCCGATGTCCTCCTGAAATGCGTTCCCCGTCGAGTGCTGAAATTCGCTCGGTAGATGGATGTTACAAGAGAAATATTATGACTGATAAGATATATTTGGCTTGGTGATAAGAGACTTTATAATAAGGAATGGAAACCGAACGGGAGGTATTAATATGTTGAGCAAAAAAAGGATATTGAGCGGCGTGGTAATCCTAATGACGTTATTGAGTTTGAGCGCTTGTGGCGGCATGTCACGGCAGGGGCGTGACACGGCTGTTGGCGCGGGCGTTGGCGCGGTGGGCGGGGCGGTATTGACCGGCGGCAGCGCTTTGGGCACCGTGGGTGGTGCCGCCGTCGGCGGTGTGGTGGGGCACGAAGCGGGCAAGAAATAGCGTACCAGCCCAGCCATGTGCGGTTTGGCCATATCGGCCCGTGCAAATCGCATAGTGCGAACGTACAACTTATGGAGGGATCATATGCTGTATTACGCAGTCGCCTTTCTCATTATTGCCTTGATTGCGGGCTTTCTCGGTTTTTTTGGCATTGCGGGGCTGGCCGCGGAGATCGCCAAGATTCTGTTCTTCATTTTTGTGGCGCTCTTTGTGGTGTCGCTGTTATTTGGGCGCAGAAGGCCATAGCAACTGTCGCCCGCCCGTACCTCGGCCCATGGCGGGATTGACGCCTGCGAACGCGGCGGCGGCGACCGTTCGCACGTTGTTCACGGTGTGCAGCCGTGCCCATTCGCTGACCATGACGGTGATTTCCTGGCGATGCCCGGTCACCGCGGTCAGCGCATCGCTGTTGTACTAACGGAAAACCCCAATGGTCGCCACCAGCAGGATCAGGACGAGTCGTGCACCGGAACCGATGGTGGGCCTCGTGCCGATCGTGTAATTCCGCATACTCATAATCTCGCTTCCCCCTCGCCAGAACACCTGCCCATCGGAACGCACCGTCCCGAACTTTTGCGTTTTTGGGTGTGCCGCGGGAATTCTTTAGGCCGGAATCATCGTGCGCGCGGTTACCGTGAATTTTGTGAATGGGGGCGTGGGGTCACAAATAGACGACGCGCTATCGAGGCCGATGCGCATTGTCGCGGGTTGGCCGGGGTCAAGCACCGAACAGGTGCCGGGCCAGCGCCGATTGCATGTCACGGCGTCCGTTCGCTATCAGGTGAATGATGACTTGGTGGCCTGTGATACGGTAGATCACGCGGTACGGTTTGAAGAAAGTCTGCCGGTACGCTTTGATGCCGAGGTCAATCAGTTCCCTTGGGTAGCCGCTACGCGCGGGGAATTTGGACAGGCTGTCCGCAACGTCCATCAACTCATCCAGCACGTGGTTGGCGTTGGCTACACAGTCGAACTCGGCGATGTAGTCATGGATGGCCTTCAAGTCCTGCTCCGCCCCTTCGGTCAACAGGACCTGGAATTTGGCCGCCACGCCTGACATCAGACAGCGGCTTGTTTAGTGCGAAGACGGGCAACGACGTCGGCCACGGGTTTGACCTTGCCGGCGGCCACCTCTCGGCTGCCAAGTGCCAGAATTTTCAGCAAGGCCAGCGTTTCTTGCGTTTCTTCATATGGTCTTACGGCAAGATTCCTGAAGTAATGGGATGGTCGCCCCCACCCGAAACGGCATCGAAGTGCCAAAGTGGCGATAGGAGTCCACTTGATACGAGAGGGGCGACCGTCCCATTACTTCAGCCGAAGCCCTAGGTCGCAATTTGGTGGCCGGATGCGCAGGATTCTTCGATGCGCTGTCGCGCCGTCGGGTTCCTCGATCAGTGCACAGGCGGACACCTGTTCCTGGTGGATGTCGAAGCCGATCACACGTTTGCTCAGGGGTGGCGGCAATCCTCATGATCGTTAGTCCGCTACCCGGCCTCCCACGTGCATGCCCACGTGTTCCGGATTCATACCGGCCTCGGCCTCGCGGCGACTCGGGATGGGCTCGACCCGCCCCATCAGGAACGCGAAACTCAGCAGACCGCCAATCAACGCAATGCCGCCCGCCAGGAACGCATACTTGAAGTTGCCCGTGGCATCGACGATTGCGCCGGTGACGATGGGCGAAATCATGCCGGCAAGCAGATTGACGAAATTCATGATGGCCGCCACCGAACCGGTATCACCTTCCGGGGCGATAAGCGCAGGGATGGAATTGCTCACGACATAGACCAAGGCAATGCCCACACTACCCAGCGCAATCCAGGTGATGGCGGAAACCG
Source organism: Candidimonas sp. (assembly GCA_004298545.1). Lineage (GTDB taxonomy): Bacteria > Pseudomonadota > Gammaproteobacteria > Burkholderiales > Burkholderiaceae_B > SCQX01. The sequence continues at coordinate 2,784 of SCQX01000209.1, forward strand.
GCGTGGTGGCGGTGCCCGCCCCCACGGTCAGGAACGCAATGAGAATCCCCACGACCAGGACCGTCTTGCGCACCAGGCTTGCATCATGGCCCTTCCGGATCAGATGGTCCAGATATACCCCACCGATGCTGACTTCGCCCAGGAACATGGCAATGCCGGGAATCGCGGTGAACAGGCCACTCTTGAGCACGCTTTGGTCGAAGCCCATCTGCAGAAATCCGGGCAGCCACGTGAAGAGCATCCACAACACATACCCCACACCGGCGAGCCCCAGCGACAACCCCCAGACCTTGCGCTGCTTGAGCAGGTATTTGAAATCGTCCAGGTTGAAATTCTTGTTCTTCGAAGCCGCGCCACCGCCGTCGACGATGTATCGGTATTCGGATTCGCTCATGCGGCCCTCGTCATATTTTTCCTTGGGGTCGCGATACATGCGCCAGAATACGGCCAGGTAAATGACGCTGAGCATGCCTTGCACCCAAAACGCTTCACGCCAGCCCCACACCGAGATGACCAGTGCGATGATGGGTAGCCCGATCACGTTGGCCAGGCGGGTGCCGGCGTCAAACACCGCCGTTGCCAGGCTGCGTTCGGTCAGCGGGAACCAGGTCCCGGTGGCCTTCATGGCTCCGGGGAAGGCGGGCGCCTCGGCAAGGCCGAGCAATAATCGCGCCAGAATGATGACCCAGTAGCCCGAGGCCACCGCCGTCAGGAAACTGGCAATCGCCCGAGTTCTTTGCAGACGCGCAACGCATGCTGCAAGACGCCGAGCCTGTATTCATTGTCGGCAAGTTCGACGAGCACGGGAAATGGATGGATGGCTGGGAAACGCGCCGGCGGCGCAACGG
>SCQX01000210.1 GCA_004298545.1 Candidimonas sp.
CGCCAGCGGCTGTTGGCGTATTTCGATCAGGCAATCGAACCCTGCGGCAACTGCGATACGTGCCTGGAACCGCCTCAGGCCTGGGATGGAACCGTGGCGGCGCAGAAGGTGTTGTCGGCGGTCTATCGGTTGTGGCGGGAGCGGGGTCAGCGCTTTGGCGCGGGGTACGTCATCGATATCCTGCGCGGCAAGCCGACGGCTCGCATCGAGCGATACGGACACGATACGCTGACGGTGTTTGGCGTGGGTGCCGATTTGTCTGAGCAGGCCTGGCGCGGCGTATTGCGTCAGTTGCTGGCGCAGCGGCTGCTGGTGGTGGATCACGACGGCTATGGCACGCTGGCGTTGACCGATGGCAGCCGTGCCGTGCTCAAGGGAGAGCGCCACCTGATGCTCAGGCGTGAGCCGGCGAGTACCGCTCGCGGTGGTCGCGGGGCGTCGAAGCGCGTCAAGGAAACTGTGTTCCTCGAACCCGATGCGCAGGTGCGTTTCGACGCGCTGCGCGCCTGGCGCGCCGAGACGGCGCGCAGCCACGGTGTGCCCGCGTATGTGATTTTTCACGATGCCACGCTGCGTGAGATTGCGCTGAGCCACCCCTCGTCGCTGGATGATCTGGCGCGCGTGAGTGGCGTTGGCGCGCGCAAGCTGGATGCCTACGGCGTGGAACTGCTGCATTGCGTTGGCGTTGCCGACACGTGAGTTCTTGTGTCACCCTGCCAGACGGCGCCTTCAAATACTCACGGCGTCAAATCCTCGCCGATTCGTTTGAATTGAAAAAATACACTAGCCGTCGGCCTGGTTGAATAGATCCGGCGTGGCCGGCGCCGATGGCGGTGTGAGGCCGAGGTGGCGCCAGGTGGACTGCGTGGCGATGCGGCCGCGGGCGGTGCGCTGCAAGTAGCCGTTCTGGATGAGGTAGGGTTCGATGACGTCTTCTATGGTGTCGCGTTCCTCGCCGATGGCCGCCGCGAGACTGTCGACGCCGACTGGACCGCCGTCGAATTTGTGGATGATGGCCTCCAGCAGCTTTCGGTCCATGAGATCCAGTCCGCAGGGGTCCACCTCCAGCATCGACAGTGCCGCGTTGGCAATGGTGGCGTCGATGCGGCCATTGGCCTTGACTTCCGCGTAGTCGCGCACGCGGCGCAGCAGCCGGTTGGCGACTCGTGGCGTACCGCGCGCGCGGCGGGCGATTTCGTGCGCGCCATCGGCTGTTGTGTCCGCATTGAGCAAATGGGCGCTGCGCATGACAATGCGGGTGAGCTCCTCGGTGTTGTAGAACTCCAGGCGGGCGACGATGCCGAAGCGGTCGCGCAATGGGTTGGTGAGCATGCCCGCGCGGGTGGTGGCGCCGACGAGCGTGAACGGCTGCAGATCGATTTTTACGCTACGCGCCGAAGGGCCTTCGCCGATGAGGATATCGATCTGGTAGTCTTCGAGCGCGGGGTACAGGATTTCCTCGACGACGGGTGACAGCCGGTGAATTTCGTCGATGAAGAGGACATCGTTCTTTTCGAGATTGGTGAGCAGCGCGGCGAGGTCGCCGGCGCGTTCCAGAACCGGGCCGGACGTTTGACGCAACTGGACGCCCATCTCGTGAGCAACGATATGGGCCAATGTCGTCTTGCCGAGGCCGGGCGGGCCGAAAAGCAGGACGTGGTCGAGGCTTTCCTGGCGATTGCGGGCAGCGGAAATGAAGATTTCAAGCTGCTCGCGCACGCGGTCCTGCCCCACATAATCGCTGAATGCGCGCGGGCGCAGCGCGCGTTCGAGCGATTCTTCATTGGGGGACGCGATTTGCGGAGTGATGATCCGTTCCTGGGCGGCGGCGCCGGAGAGGGAATCGGAGTGTATGGCCATGGCGGGAAGAATCGTTTGGTGGCGCGTGGAATCGTGCTGATGGGAGCCGGTGCGGCCGGGCGTCGTGATGGGCGCTGGGCACTGGATATGATAACAGTGCTTTATCGAAAATGATCGATATGCCTTCCGCATTATCGTGCCGTTGGGCCGGCCGCGTGTGCACGCCACTGCGCCCCCGGTTGTCGCCGCGGGTGCGAATTGTTATCCTGCGGGTAGGGTTGTCTGCCTTTGGCGCTGCTTTCCACACAGTTTTTGAAGGGGTCGAATCCGCATGGAAACACCTGAGCCGCAAGCAGTGTGCGGCCCCATCACGCACAGTGTGATCTTCCTCGTTGCCACCCTTGCCCCCGGCGATGAAGCGGCGGCAAGGGTGCGGGCCTGGTGCCCGGGTATCTCGGCACTGGTGCGTTCCGTCGGCAAACGGGTGCCGTCGGCAAATCTGTCCTGCGTTTGCGGATTCAGCTCCGGCGCCTGGGATGCATTGTTTGGCGAACCGCGGCCAGCCTCGCTGCATCCGTTTCGGGAATGGGGTCCCTCCGGGCGCCTGGCGGTTGCCACACCGGGCGATGTTCTTCTGCACATACGGGCTGATCGCGCCGATCTTTGTTTCGAGTTGGCGACGCGTCTGCTGGAGCCGCTGGGCGATGCGGTGTCGGTAGTCGACGAGGTTCACGGGTTTCGCTATTTCGACATGCGCAGTATGGTCGGGTTCGTTGATGGCACCGAAAATCCGGCTGGCCGGGAAGCGCTGGCATTCACGATCGTCGGTGATGAAGACCCGGCTTTCGCGGGAGGCAGTTACGCGCTCGCGCAGAAGTATCTGCACGACATGAAGGGCTGGAATGCGCTGCCGGTGGAGACGCAGGAACGCATCATCGGGCGCACCAAGTTGTCGGACATCGAACTGGACGAAGCGGTGAAGCCGTCGTGGTCGCACAGTTCACTCACGACGCTCGAGGAAAACGGCGCCGAGGTGAAAATCCTGCGCGACAACATGCCGTTCGGGCGGCCGGGCGCCGGCGAGTTCGGTACGTACTTCATTGGCTACGCCCGCTCTCCGGCGCCAATCGAGCACATGCTCGAGCACATGTTCGTCGGCAATCCGCCGGGTAATTATGATCGCCTGCTCGATTTCAGCCGCGCGGTTACGGGAGGGCTGTTCTTCGTTCCCTCGGCCGACCTGCTTGCCGCGCTGGCGGCACGCGGTCCGCAACCCGCCCGTGTGGCGGATGTTGCGGATACTTCCGTTTCGCTGCCTGAAGCGTGCCACGACGGGTCATTGAATATTGGTTCTCTGAAAGGAAGCGCTTGAATGGATAATCTACATCGTGAACTTGCCCCGGTCAGCAGCGCCGCGTGGTCGCAGATAGAAGAGGAAGTGGCGCGTACTTTCAGGCGTCTGGTTGCCGGGCGGCGCGTGGTCGACGTAGAAGAGCCCGGCGGCATCGCGCTGGCGGCTGTCGGCACGGGTCGCCAGCGTTCCATCACGGCACCGCGGGAAACGGTGCGGACGCAGTTGCGGGAAGTGAAAGCGCTGGTCGAATTGACGGCGCCGTTCACGCTGCGGCGGGACGCGGTCGACGCGGTTGAACGGGGTGCGAACGATTCCGACTGGCAGCCGGCGAAAGACGCGGCGCGAGAATTGGCTTTCACCGAGGATCAGGCAATTTTCGACGGCTATGGCGCGGCTGGCATCGTTGGCATCCGCGAGGGGTCTTCGAATGGCCAGGTGGCGTTGCCGGACGATGTCGACGACTATCCCGCCGCCGTCGGCCATGCGCTCGAGCAGCTGCGCCTCGCGGGGGTGGATGGTCCGTATGCGGTCGTGCTCGGGGCCGATGCGTACACGACGCTGTTTCAGGGAAACAATGACGGCTATCCCATCGTCGAGCACGTCAAGCATATCGTGAACGGCGATCTGGTCTGGGCGCCGGCAATTGCCGGGGGCTGTGTGCTGAGTACGCGCGGCGGCGACTTCGAACTGCGCCTTGGTCAGGATCTCTCGATTGGCTACTTCGGTCATACCGAGGACAGCGTCCACCTTTATCTGCGTGAAACCTTGACGTTCCTCATGTTGACGAGCGAAGCATCGGTGACGATACGGGGGTAGGGCGCCGCCGCGTGCGGGAATTGGCCACCGGGCGTGGGTGGCACTTCAGCGGGCCAGCGACTTCAGGCACGCGCGGATGCCTTCCGCAATACTGACGTCGGGGGGCAGCTTTTTCAGCGCGGCCTGCGACTCGGCGGCCGAGTAGCCCAGTGAGAGCAGCGCGTTCAGGATATCGTCGCGGCCCGAGGCCGGCGCGCCGGCGGCGCGGCCCCTGTCGGGTCCAAGTTTGCCGCGCAGTTCCAGCAGCAGCCGTTCCGCCGTTTTCTTGCCAATGCCCGGTACGCGTGTCAGACGCGCGGTTTCCTGCTGGGCGATGGCGTTGGCGAGTTCATCCACCGTCATGCCCGACAGCAGGGCCAGCGCCGTGCGCGCCCCTATGCCGCTGACCTTGATCAGCGCGCGGAATGCCGAGCGTTGGCCGGCGGTCGAGAACCCATAAAGTACCTGAGCGTCCTCGCGCACGACCAGCTGCGTGAAAAGCATCACGCGCGCGCCGGCCTCGGGCAGATCGTACAACGTGCTCATGGGCACGTCGATTTCGTAACCGACGCCTCCGGTGTCGACGCACACGGTGGGAGGCGTCTTTTCCAGCAGGGTGCCGCAGATACGTCCGATCATGGGTGAGCATCCTTTCAGGGTTTGGCGTCGTCAACCGACGAGGCGCCCGCCACGCAGGCGTCCGGTGCGACGGCCGGCGTGCAATCCAGCCACCTGTTCCAGCCGCCGCTTCAAAGGCGCGATATGGGCATGACAGATGGCGCACGCGAGCGCGTCGGCGGAGTCGGCGGTGGGGGTGTCATCCAGCGTCAGCAAACGTTTCACCATTTCCTGCACCTGCGTCTTGTCGGCATGGCCGTTGCCGACGACGGCCTTCTTGATCTGCAGCGCGGTGTATTCGTGCACCGGCAGACGGCTGTCGGCAAGGCCGCAGAGCGCCGCCCCGCGAGCCTGGCCCAGCAGCAATGTCGAGGTGGGATTGGTGTTGACGAATACTTTTTCTATGGCGGAGACGTCCGGACGGGTATCGGTGACGATTTCGCGAATGTTGTCCAGTATGACTTTCAGACGCTGCGCCAGCGCTTGTTCGGGGGGCACGATGATCGTGCCGCTGGCGATGTAGCGCAAGCGCGCGCCCTCGCACTCGACGACACCGAATCCGGTGCGCCTCAGGCCAGGATCGATGCCGATGATCCGCATGGCCTGTGTCAGTGGCGGAAGTGTCTGGCGCCGGTAAGCACCATGGCCACGCCGCGTTCGTTGGCCGCGGCGATGACCTCTTCGTCGCGCACACTGCCGCCGGGCTGGATGACACAGCTTGCGCCGGCATCCGCGATGACGTCCAGGCCGTCACGAAATGGGAAGAAAGCGTCCGATGCGACCGCCGACCCCGTCAGGCTGAGCCCGGCGTTGGCCGCCTTGATGGACGCGATGCGTGCGGAATCGACCCGGCTCATCTGGCCCGCGCCTATGCCCAGGGTTGCACCCTCGTGCGCGAAAACGATGGCGTTCGACTTGACGTACTTCGCAACCCACCATGCCAGCCGAAGATCGCCCATTTGGGCGTCGCTGGGGATTTTCCGGGTGACGACGCGAAAAGTGTCTTCCGGCACGCGGCGGTCGTCGGGGGTCTGCACCAGCCAGCCGCCGCCCACGCGCTTGATGTCGAAATCGTTGTGGGAATGGCCTTGCGGCACGCGCAGCACGCGTACGTTTTTCTTTGCTGCCAGCAGCCGCAGCGCTTCCGGCGTGTAACCGGGCGCCAGCAGAACTTCCAGGAACTGTTTGGTGACGGATTGGGCGGTGGCGGCGTCGACAGTGCGGTTGAAGGCGATGATACCGCCGAATGCGGACACCGGATCGGTCTTGAGCGCGTGGTGGTAGGCATGTTCCGTCGACTCGGCAAGCGCGACGCCACAAGGGTTTGCGTGTTTGACGATGACGCATGCGCAGGTGTCGAAACTGCGCGCGCACTCCCACGCGGCGTCGGCGTCCGCAATATTGTTGTAGGACAGTTCCTTGCCCTGAATTTGTTCGAAACCCGCAAGGAGGCCGGCGTGCGTGGATCGGTCTTCATAGAACGCGGCGTTCTGATGTGGATTCTCGCCGTAGCGCAGTGTCTGGCGCTCGTGCATTTGCACCGTGAGCACGCGCGGCCAGGTATTGCGGCGTGGTGGCTGGTCTGGTTCGGGCTCCGCGTCGGCCAGGCTCGTCAGGTAGGCGGCAATGGCGCCATCGTACGCCGCCGTGTGGGCGTAAACCTTGCTTGCCAGTTCCAGCCGCAGACCGTAGCCCGGTGCGTTGTCCGGGCCGTCCATTGCCGCGAGCACGCGCGCGTAGTCATCTGGATCGATCACCGCCGTGACGCCACCGTGCGCGTAGCCGAAGTTCTTGGCGGCCGACCGCAGCATCGCGGGACCGCCGATATCGATGTTCTCGACGGCGTCGGCAAGCGGGCACCCGGGTTTGGCGATAGTTTCGCGGAAGGGATAGAGATTGACCACCAGCAGGTCGATCGGGGCGATGCCCAGGTCGCCGATCGTTTTCATGTGAGTCTGGCTGTCGCGGCGCGCCAGCAGGCCGCCGTGGATTTTGGGGTGCAGCGTCTTGACGCGCCCATCCAGGATTTCCGGCGAGCCCGTGTAGGCAGCGACCTCGGTCACGTTCACGCCCGCCTCGGCGAGCAGATGTGCCGTTCCGCCCGTCGACAGCAGGTGTACGCCACGCGCTGCCAGGGCCTTGGCGAAATCGACGATACCGGTCTTGTTGGAAACGGAAAGTAGGGCGGTTTTGATGGTCATGTCGATTGCTTGGGTGAAAAACGTCAGGCGCGCAGCCCGTGCGCGGTCAGCTTCTTGCGGAGTGTGCTGCGGGTGATGCCGAGCATTTCTGCGGCGCGCGACTGATTGCCGCCCGCCTTCTCCAATGCGATCTCGAGTACCGGTCGCTCGACACAATGTATCACCATGCCAAGAATGTCGCGCGGCGGCGCGTCGCCCAGCTCCGCGAAATAACGTTCCAGGCTGTCCCGGACGGGCTGTTCTAGGAGATTGTCGTGGTTCATGGCGGCGTGATGAGGAATACCGATTGGAGGTTCTTGTGATGTCGTATTTCGACGTTGCGCGGCGACAGGCGGCGCCGGCGGGATCATGCCGCCAGGGCGTAGCCGTTATCTGGGGAGATCGGCCAGTCGGCTGGTCGATCGAGAAACCATTGTTCGAGCAGGCGGGTTTGTTCGTCTGTGTTTTCTGCCAGGTTGATATCGCGCACCAGCGCCGCGCCGCCGGGCATGCCGCCAAGATACCAGCCAATGTGCTTGCGCGCGGAACGCACACCGATCACGCTGCCGTAGAACCGGTAGTGGTCGTCCAGGTGTTCGAGCAGGCGCTGGCGCAGTTCGCCATAGGTGGGTGGCATAGCGCGCGTGCCCGTCTCGAGGAATTGCGCGATTTCGCGGAAGATCCAGGGCCGCCCTTGTGCGGCCCGGCCCACCATGATGGCGTCGGCGTTCGTGTAATCGAGGACGTCGCGCGCCTTCTCGGGAGAATCGATGTCGCCGTTCGCCACCACGGGAATACGGACGGCCTGCTTGACCGCGCGTATGGTGTCGTACTCTGCTGTGCCGCGGTACAGATCGCAGCGCGTGCGGCCGTGGACGGCCAGGGCCGCGATGCCGATGTCTTCGGCCAGGTGGGCGACGCGAGTTGCATTGCGTGATTCGCGATCCCAGCCGGTGCGCATTTTGAGTGTGACCGGCACGCCCAGCGGCATGCAGGCTTCGACGACCCGCTCGAGTATGCGCGCAACCAGCGCTTCGTCGCGCAGGAGCGCGGAGCCGGCGGCCGCGTTGCAGACTTTCTTCACCGGGCAACCCATGTTGATGTCGATGATGCGCGCGCCGCGGCTCACGTTGAATACGGCTGCCTCCGCCATCATCGCCGGATCCGCGCCCGCGATCTGCACCGCGACCGGGTCGATTTCCCCATCGTGATTCAGGCGCCGGGAGGTTTTGACGCTGGCCCACAGCAGGGGATTGCTGGCGGCCATTTCCGACACCGCGTAGCCGGCTCCCAGCTTTTTGCAGAGCTGGCGGTACGGGCGATCCGTCACCCCCGCCATGGGGGCGACGAATACACGATTGGGTAGGGTCCACGGGCCGATGCGCATCCGGCGATTTTAAACCCTCCGCAATCAGGGTCATGAACCGTTGGGTGTCGTGCGCCGGGAGGTCAGATCCGCAGCCCCTGCATCAGGTGGCGCGCGAGTGGCGCGCGCAATGTTCGACTGAGGTCGAGCGCCAGCAGGCAAAGGCCGCGGGTGTGTCGCGGCAACGGGTTGTGCGTGGCGAAGACACGTGGCAGGAAGTCTGTGATGCCCGCCGTCAGGTAGCGGTCCGCGCGCCGCCGGCGTGCGAACGCCGCCAGAATTTGCGTTGGCGTCGTCGAGGGGTGGGCCAGCCAGGGCGACAGGGCCTGGGCAAGTTGCGCGGCATCGCGCAGACCCAGATTCAGACCCTGGCCCGCCACGGGGTGCAGGGTTTGCGCCGCGTTGCCAATGGCCACGATGTCGGGATCCGGCAGCGAGGGGCCGGCGTGCAGGCTCAGCGGAAAGATGTGGCGCTCGCCTTTCAGGCCGAATTGGCCGAGGCGGTCGCCGAATGCCGCGCGCAGTGCCGTTGCGAACGCGGTGGACGACAGGTTCGCCAGCTCGCGCGCGTGGTCGGGCGCGCAGCACCAGACCATGCTGTACAGGCCGCCTTCGTCGGGGTGGGGCAGCATGGCCAGGGGCCCTTCGTCGGTGAAGCGCTCGAAGGCCCAGCCCGGACGCGGTTGCCCGACCTCGACGGTGGCCACTACGGCGTGCTGGCCATATTCGCGATGCAGCCCCCGCGGACGCGCGCCGTCCGACAGCACGGCCACCCTGCTGGAAAGCACCTGCTCATCCAGTGCGATTTGAACGTTGCGTCCGCTGGTCGCGGTGGCCCGCGACGATTCGATCAGCGTCACGCCGCTGTGTGCCGCCGCGCGGCGCAGGGCGTCCAGAAGTGCGGCGTACGCGACGACGCAGCCCAGACGTGGCACGCCGAGGTCTTCGCAGCGAATCAGCGTGCGTCCGAAATAGTGGCGTTGCGACACGTGCACGGTTCGCACGTCGGCGGCACGCGTTGGCCACGCCTCGAGCTGCTCGAGCAACATGCGGCTGCCCTGGTTCAGGGCAAGACTGCGCGGGTCGACCCCGTCTGCGGGCGGCCTGCCGATGAGCGCGATGCGGGCGGGGTCGGGCGCGTAGCGCGCCAGCAACAGCGCCAGCGCGGTTCCCGTGGGGCCGGCGCCGCGGATGGCGATGTCGTAGTCGTCTGATTTCATGACTGTTCCTTGTGTCGCTACAATGCTGTCTCAGAGACCCGCACAACGGGTTCATCGGGTTACCGTACCGCCCCGCGGGCGCTCCACGGCGTCGGCAACAGGCGCTACCGGAACGACTGTCGACGTTTGCCCCAGGCTACCCGGTTCTCTTCAGGGGGGCGTCAGGCTCGGGCGACGATGGCAGGCAGTGCCCAGGGATTTTATTCCTGGGCGGCGTACGCGCGGGTTGGGGCGCGCATGGAACTTCTGGGAATTCCTGTATGACTCGGTCTTTGGACAGCCTGTGCGCGGCCATGTTTTTCCCCGTTCTCTCCGTCATCGATGATCGACGGCGGGTTCCCGCGTCTGGCGACGAATCGCATGCCGAGGCAACTGGCGGCGCGGATGCCGCGCAGGAGGGGGGCGCCGGGCGGGGCGGCGCTCGCCACGTTGGCAAGCTGAAAGCGGCGTGGCTGGCCTGTTTGTTCGGTGTCTTCGGGCTGCACTGGTGGTACCTGAGGCGGCGGTACGCGTGGGCCGTCACGGCATCGGCGCTGCTCATGCTCGCGCTCAGCCGCTTTTATTCGAGCTGGTGGGAGAATCCCCCCATGCTGCTCCTGTTGGTTCCGGCGCTCGAAGGCGTCATCGAAGCGCTGGTGTTCGCGCTCAAACCCGACGCGCAGTTCGATGCGCGTTACAACCCTGCATCCGGGCGCGCCACCCGCACCGGCTGGAACGCCGTGCTCACCGCCATATTTGCGACGGTATACGGTGTTCTGGTCCTCACCTGGGGGCTGGCGTTTGTGGTGATGTACGTCTACGAGACCATGGGATGGCTCGACGGTCTCGTCTACTGAAGTCACTGGGCCGCAACAGGCGTTTTTCGCAAGGGGCTTTTCCGTATCGCCGCGCGGCGGGTTATCTGCTAGAATCCGCCTGCTTTTTCTCGTCATTGGGGAGTAGCCATCCCGGTTGATGGGGCGTGCGCATGGCCGCCGCGCCAACCAGGAGCTTGCGTCAACATGCTCGGCGGGTTTCCCGTCGTGGCGCAAGCGGTCGCACCGGCGTTCGACGCCGCGTGTGGGCTCAGCGAGACCTTTGGCCACGGCGTGCGACCGGGCGTCCCGTTTGGCTAGTCAGCCGAACGGGGGCCCGAGTGGGCGGAGCGCGCCGTCGGCCATGGTCGTCAGCCCGCCCGGATCGAACGCCGCCAATGCTCACCGTCTGCCTCTTGTTCCTCGCTTCGGCCGCGGCCATTTACGTCGCGTGCGAGTATTTCGTCAATGGCATCGAATGGGTGGGCTGGCATCTTCGGCTGGGCGCCACCGCTGTGGGGTCGGTTCTGGCGGCTTTTGGCACCGCGTTGCCTGAAAGTGCCGTTACTTTCATGGCGGTATTTTTCGGCTCCACCCAAGGCGGCAAGGACATCGGAGTTGGCGCGGCGCTGGGCGGTCCGCTGGTGCTGGCAACCGTGGCCTATGCCGTGGTTGGTTTCGCCTTGCGCCATCGGGCGGCGCGCGGGGCGCCGTCGGCACGGATCGACGCCGATCAGAGGCGGCTCGCTCACGATCAGTCCTGGTTCATGGTGATTTTCGTCGCCAAGCTCGTGCTGGGCGTCCTGGTGTTTTCCTGGAAGCCGTGGCTCGCGCTGCTGTTCCTGTCGGCTTACGGCATCTATATCTGGCGCGAGCTGGGCGCGGGCGGCGCGAGTCTGGCCGGCGAGGACATCGGGCCTTTGAAGATCTGCCCGTGCCAGTCCCACCCCAGTGTGTTTCGCGCGCTGCTGCAAACGGGCGTGGCGCTTGTCGTCATCGTCGTCGCATCGAATGAGTTCGTGCGCCAGATCGGCACCATTGCGCTCTGGTCGGGCGTGTCGCCACACATCGCGGCATTGGTACTGGCGCCGGTGGCGACGGAATTGCCGGAGATCATGAACGCGATAATCTGGGTGCGCCAGGGCAAAGAGCGCCTGGCCCTGGCGAATATATCCGGTTCGATGATGATACAGACGACCATTCCCAGCGCCATGGCCATTGGAATGACGCCCTGGCTGCTGGATACGCCGCTGCTGGTATCGGGGGGTATCACCCTGCTTTCCGTGGCCGGGCTGCGATGGGCTTTCGGGCACGGAACCGTCGGCCCGAACACCCTTGCCCGCAGCGGCGCGCTGTATGTGGCCTTCGTGATTTTTGGCCTGGTGTACTTTGGCGCTTGAAGGGTCGGTCTGCGGCGAATAGGGCGGTCGATTGGCGCTGGCCGGTGGTTGAGGTACCGGTGCGACGCGACTACAATGTTGCGGTCTTCGGGGGTGTGGTGACTGCCGTATCGCGAAGCACGCCACGCGGGGCCGAGCCCCGGCATTCGGCTTTCTGGATTTTACGCATGGATCTGATCGGCTGGCTGACACCCTGGGAATTTTCCCCCACCTTTCTGCTCGTATTCATCGTCGCGGTCGTCTTGTTCCTGCGCGGCTCGTTCGTGCATCACGTCACTGTGCGGCGCCAGCTGTGCTTCTGGCTTGGCATGGCGATGCTGTATTTTTCGCTGCAGACTCGGCTTGATTATTACGCCGAGCGCATGTTCTTCATCCATCGCCTGCAGCATCTGGTCCTGCATCATCTCGGGCCGCTACTCGTCATGGGCGGCTACCCCGGTTCGGTGATGCGCGCTGGCTTGCCCCAGGCGTGGCGCCGCCGTCTGCGTGAATTCCAGGGTACGCCGTGGGGCCGCGCGCTGGGCGCCACACTGACCAACAAGTACCTGATTCCATCCGCGTTCCTGTTCCTTGTTCTGATCTGGCTCGTTCCCACGATTCAGTTCTACTCCATGCTCGACTGGCGCCTGTACCGGCTCATGAACTGGTCGGTGACGATCAGCGGCATTCTGTACTGGAATCTGGTTCTCGACCGGCGCACTTGTCCGCCGTGTTCGATGCCGGTGGGCGGTCGCGTTTTTTCGCCCGTGCTTACCATGACGCCGCAGATGATCACGGGGGCGTTCCTGACGTTCACCCGGCAGGACCTCTACCCCATATTCGATCTCTGCGGACGCGCCATTCCGGGAATTTCGGCGGCGTCCGACCAGACGCTCGGTGGCCTGATCATGTGGGTTCCGGCCGGCCTGATCGAGGTCACCGGCATGATGGTGGCGTTGGGAACGCTGCTGCGCTTGTCGAGCAAGAGCCGTCTGCCGAACAAGCGTGATCTGGCCCTCGCACGCCAGCGCGCAGCCGCGGCCGCGGCTGTCGCGGCGGCGGATTCCGGATACTCATGATCGAACTCACGCTCCTTGCGCGGTGGCTGCGGCGCTTGCGGCGCTCGAGCGTGGGGGCAGTTTGCGGCGGGGTCATTTTCTCTCTGGCGATATTGCCGTCGTCCTGGGCGCAGCCGATCGGGATTCCGAGCATGGGCTCGGCGTCTTCCGCCGAGCTTTCTCCAGAGCTGGAGCGGATGCTGGGCGATGCGCTCATGGAGCACGGTCGGCGCGACCCCACGTACATCGCCGATCCGGACGTCGATCAATATCTGACCCACATGGGTCGGACGCTTGTGGCGCATGCACCCAATGGCGCCCAGCATATACAGGTTTTCGCCATTCGCGATCCGCAGATCAATGCCTTCACGATGCCGGGAGGCTACATCGGCGTGAACAGTGGGCTGGTGGTGGCCACCACCAACGAATCCGAACTGGCGTCGGTCATCGCCCACGAAGTGGGGCATGTCATCATGCGCCACATCGCGCGCGGCATGACCGAGCAGTCGCAGAACCGCGGTGTGCTGGTGGCGTCGCTGGTGGGGGCGTTGCTTGCCGCGCTGTCGGGCAGTGGCAACCTGGCGATGGGAATGGCGTCGTTTGGGCAGGCGGCGGCGGTAGACCGGCAGCTCGGCTTTTCCCGCGGCGCGGAGCAGGAGGCCGACCGCGAGGGGTTTCACATGCTTACTGCCGCCGGCTATGACCCGCGCGGCATGGTGCAGATGTTTCGTTCGCTGATGAAATCGTCCAGCCTCAACGAGGTCTCGGGCGGCACGCCGTTCGCGCAGAGCCATCCTCAGTCCATTCAGCGGCTTTCCGACATTGAAAACCGGGTCGAGCAGATGCGGCCGGTGCACCACCAGGATAGTGCCGACTATTGGTTCGTTCGCGCCAAATTGCGTGCCATGCAGGCGGGCGACGAAGAGTCGCGTCGCCAGGTGTCGAGCCTGTTCGAGGCTGATGCGCGCAGCGCTTCGGGAACGGTCCGGTCGGCGGCCTGGTATGGCGCCGCCTATCTCGCCTGGCAGATGCGCGACACGGCGAAAGCACAGTCGGCGCTGCGTGAAGCCAGAGCCGATGGGGATTCCCCCGAAATCGATGAGTTGTCGATTACGCTTGCCGGTGACGCGCACGATGGCGCCGCGGCCCTGGCGATGGCGCGCGCGGCGTGGGCGCGGTGGCCCGAAAGCCAGGGCGTGGCCCTGGCGCTGGCGCGCAGCTTGCAGCAGGCTGGCGATGTGGCAGCGGCATCCACGTTTCTGCAGGCGCGGGTGCGGCAATGGCCCCAGCTGCCTCTCATGCGCAAGTTGTTGGCGCAGGCCTACGAACAGCTTGGCAAGCCAGTCGAGGCGCGCCGCACGATGGCCGAGTATTACGTGCACACGGGCGCTTTGCCGACGGCGGTGGAACAACTGCGCCAGGCGCGCAATCTGTCGCACGACTTCTACGTGCAGTCCGAACTCGATGCCCAGATTCGCGATTTGCGCCAGCGGCTCGATACGGAACGCGCCTTGCTCAAGCAATTCAAGGTACAACCTTGATTCGACGGCGTCCGAGGCCGGAAGCTTCCCGCCGAACACTTCATTCGACGCGGTGGATGCCTCAGCTGCCGGTTCGGAAGAAGCGTTCGATGCGGGCGGGCAGCCAGTCGCTGTGGCCGGGGAAGGGGCCACTGGTGAATCCAACATGGCCGCCACGCGCGGGTTGGTGCAGCAGGACTTCGTCCGAGCAGTCGCGCGTGGCGGGCAGCGATGGTGCGGGAACGAAGGGGTCGTTGCGCGCATTGAGCACCAGCGCCGGTACGTGTAGCGATTTGAGGATTGACTTACTCGATGCGCGGGTCCAATAGTCGAGCGCGTTCTCGTAACCGTGCAGGGGGGCCGTGTATAGATCGTCGAAGTCGCGCAGCGTTTTGATGCGGCTTGCGCGCAATACGTCCACGGTTCCCGGGAATCGTTGTGCCTTCTCGATGAGTTTGCGTTTCATGGGTCGCAGAAAGTACACCGCGCACAACCGCCGCACGATGGGCGATGTCGACAGGCGATTGCCGCAGGCGACCAGATCCAGCGGGACACAGATGCCCGCAACGGCCGTCAGCCAAGCGGTGGTTTGCGGGTGATCGCCCAGGCATTTGAGGAGTGCGTTGCCGCCCAGCGAGATTCCCACGCCATGCCAGCGCGCGCGAGGCAGATGTTTGCGCGCCGTCATCAGCATGAAGGCCAGATCGGCGGAATCGCCCGAGTGGTAAGCGCGCGCCATGCGATTGGGAAAGCCCGAACAGCCGCGGAAGTGCGCCACGACGACGGCCCAGTTTCTGGCAAGGAAATGGTGGGCGATGGCTTGTGCATAGGGGCTGCCGCTGCCACCTTCGAGCCCGTGAAACAAAATGAGTGCGTTGGTCGTACCGCTGGCGGCGAGTGCGCGCCGGTCGGCATCGCGCATCCAGCGCCGTGCGGCCGTATGCGCGAGTTGCGCATCGATACGATCGGCCCGGCCCGTGCCGCTGCCGGCTACCGGCCCGCGGGGCGCCAGCCAGTCGAAGTCGATGAAGTCGCCATCCGGAGTGTCGACGCGTTCGCGCACGAATACGGCCTGGTGATGATGCGCCATCGTGGCGCTGTAAAGGGTCTGGGAAAGACCGCCCGGGAGCCATGACGGGCAGGGGCAATCGGATACGTCTATCCTTGCGGTCACAGGCGTGCTTCAGTGGAGAATGTCGGGGATGTCCTGAAGATCGAACAGATCGGCGTCGCGCGGCGCGCCAGCCGCATGGCGCAATATCAGTCGCCAGCCGGCGGGGCCTTTGTGGAAAAGATTGGTGGCGTAGCAATTCGCGGTTTGTATGCCGTCGGGGGTGATCGCGGACACATGCTCGATCAGCACATGGGCCGAACTCATGACGCCCGGGATGACGACTGGTCGAAGCGGGCGGATGGTCAAGGGGCCGTTATTGAAGATTTGGCCCCACGAACTCTGTATGGCTGCGCGGCCAATCAGGCGTATTCCGCCGGGATGGATGCAAACGACGTCGTCGTCTTCGCTCCAGACTTGCATCATGAGGGCCAGGTCGGCGAGCCTGGAGGCTTCGTAAAACGTGCTCTCGGCTTCTTCAGGCGTGGTGAACATGGCCGGCGCCGTCAGTGGGTGTGCCGCGGAGGTTTCTCGCCGTCCTTCAGGTGGTAGATGGCGCTGCAATAAGGGCAGGATGCGGTGCCCCCTCTTTTGACGATTTCGATGTACACGCGCGGGTGCATGCTCCAGAGTGGCGCTTTCGGCCCGGGGCAGTAGAGCGGCAGATCGTCGGCTTCGATCTCGATGGTGTCGCTGCGCGGTGTGGTGATCGTCCCTGTGCGGCTCATGATGTTTCCTGGAAAAGAGTGCGGGTCTCGCGGCGCGTTCACACTTTGGTCAGCCAATGCTGGTACTTCGCGTTTTTCCCGCTGACGAGGTCGAAGAAAGCCTGTTGCAGCTTATCCGTGATGGGGCCTCGCCGGCCGGGCCCGATGGCGCGCCCGTCGACTTCCCGTATGGGTGTGACTTCAGCCGCCGTGCCGGTAAAGAAGGCCTCGTCGGCGATGTACAGGTCGTCGCGCGAAAGGCGTTTGGTTTGCAGCGGAATGCCCAGATCCGTGGCCAGCGTGTGGATGGTGGAGCGGGTGATGCCCATGAGCGCCGACGCGATCTCGGGCTCGCACAGAACGCCGTCCTTCACGAGAAAAATATTTTCGCCCGAGCCTTCGGCGAGAAAGCCTTCGGTGTCCAGCAGGACGGCTTCGTCGTAGCCGTTGTCCTTGGCCTCGGCGTTGGCCAGAATGGAGTTGGCGTACGTGCTGGCAACCTTGGCGCGGGGCATGGTCGAGTTCACGTACGGGCGCGCGTATGACGATACTTTGACGCGTATGCCATTTTTCAGCGCGTCTTCACCGAGGTAGGCGCCCCATGGCCAGGCGGCAATGGCCACGTGCACCGTTGCGCCCTTTGGCGAGACGCCCATTTTCTCCGAGCCGTAGAAGATCAGCGGGCGGATGTAGCAGGACTCCAGCGTATTGGCGCGTACCACCTCGCGCTGCGCCGCCATGATGGTGTCGCGGTCGTACGGGATGGGTATCTGGTAGATGTGCGCGGAATTGAACAGGCGCCCGGTGTGGTCGTGCAGGCGGAAAATGGCGGTGCCCGACGGGGTGTCGTAGGCGCGCAGCCCTTCGAACACCGACAGGCCATAATGCAGAGAATGTGTAAGAACATGTGTCGTGGCATCGCGCCAGGGTACCAGTTTGCCGTCATACCAGATGAAACCATCGCGATCCGCCATCGACATATTGCTCTCCCCCAAAAATAAGGAAACATTGTACCAAGGGCATCGGGGCCCGTGCGCCGGGTGGAAAGGAACCGCAGTGCGGGGCGATCCGTGTCGATGGCGTGGGGGGTGATGAGATAATCGGTTGATTTTTAACGACACTTTTCGAAGTGTCGCGTACGATTCGGTCGATTTGTCACCGCCGGTGCGGTAAACTGCATAGGTTTTGACCGCGCGCTGGTTTGTTGATTCGCGCGGCATTATATTCGTGTCGCGTTGTTTTGTGCGGTTGTGCGGCACTTGAAAATACAGGTGGTACCCAATAAGCGGCACTCAGTGTGCGGCACTCAACGACTCAATGACCGACTCAACGATCTCCAATACAGCAATTCCCACGTTTTCCGATTTTGGCCTGCACCCAAGCGTTCTTGAAGCGGTCGTGGCGGCCGGATACGTTACCCCCACTCCCATTCAGGCAATGGCCATCCCCAAGGTGATGGACGGCCGCGACGTCATGGGCGCAGCGCGGACCGGCACCGGGAAAACCGCCGCCTTTTCACTCCCGATCCTGCACCGGCTGATGCCGCTGGCAACCCATAGCGCCTCGCCGGCGCGGCATCCCGTGCGCGCGCTGATTCTCACGCCCACGCGTGAGCTGGCCGATCAGAACTATCAGAACGTCGTCAGCTACGGCAGGACCACGCCGCTGCGGTCGGCGGTGGTGTATGGCGGCGTCGACATCCGCCCGCAGTGTGACGCCTTGCGCCGTGGCTGCGAAATTCTGATCGCGACACCGGGACGCCTGCTCGACCACGTGGAGCAGAAGAACGTGAATTTGGGCCATGTCGAGATCCTGGTCCTGGATGAGGCCGATCGCATGCTCGACATGGGGTTTTTACCCGATCTCGAGCGCATCCTGCACCTGCTGCCGGCAAAGCGCCAGAGTTTGTTGTTTTCGGCGACGTTCAGCAATGAAATCCGCAAGCTGGCGCGCGGCTTCCTGCGCGATCCGGTGGAAATCGACGTGGCCCCCCGCAACGCGACGGCCGAAAATGTGTCGCAGATCGCCTACCCGGTCCCCAGTGCCGACAAGCGCGCGGCGGTGGTCCATTTGGTGAAGTCGCGCGGCCTGAGCCAGGTCATCGTGTTTTCGAACACGAAGGTTGGAACCAGCCGCCTCGCGCATCAGCTCGAGCGCGACGGGGTGAAGGCGGAATCCATCCACGGCGACAAGAGCCAGCTCGACCGCATGAAGGCGCTGGACGCGTTCAAGGCGGGGCAGCTCGACGTGCTGGTCGCCACCGATGTGGCGGCGCGCGGGCTGGATGTGGCGGGCGTGCCGTGTGTCATCAACTACGACCTTCCGTACAACGCCGAAGACTACGTCCATCGCATCGGGCGCACCGGGCGCGCCGGGGCGTCGGGCGAGGCGATCGCCTTCTTCGCGCCCGACGAAGAGCGGTATCTGCTCGATATCGAGAAGCTCATCAAGCTGAAGATACCGCGCGGCCATCTCGATCTGCCCGCCGAGGCGCGCCGGCCGCGTGGCCCGCGGCTTGGCACCGTGCATGGCGGTTCGGCTGTCCGGGCGAAGCGTCCGCAAGACGATTTTTTCCACAAGCCCTACGTGCCGGCGCCCGCGTCATCGGCCGTGGCGCGGCAGGCGCCCGTTCCATCCGCTCATTCGGCGCAACGGCGAGCCGTTGGCGTCTTGTTGGGGGGCGGAACGTCCCACTGACCCCCCCCCCTCATTACCTTTTACACCGTCCGCGTGCCGGGCGTTTGGCTGGCGGCACGATGTCGGTTCGGCAGAGACTGATGCCTACCTACGCGTTGGACGCGCGGCTGGCAGCCATCGATTGACGCAGCAGCGGCGGCGCGGCGCGCGCCGGGTCGATCGGGCGGTCGGCGCGGCGGATCAGGCGCTCGAGGTGACCGATGTGGGGGGGAAGCGCGCCGAAGAAAAGCGTGTGCGAGGCATCCTGCACGGCAATGGTGGGAAAGTTCTCCACGTCGATGTCGCCGAGCAGCTCGGGGCTTTCTTCGATGTCTATCCAGATGAAAGTTCGCTCCGGGTTGCGGCTTGCCAGATCCGTGAAGCTATCGTAATACTTGCGGCAAGTATCGCACCATTGCGCGCAATAGCAGGCGACGACCTGCCCTGGGCAGGTCGCGAGCCGGGTTTCCAGGGCGGATGGATCGTGCAATGGATTGAAAACGGTCATGGGGGTGAACCGGCGGGGAATTCACTTATCATAGTCGTGTTTTCTGTTTGAGTCCTGGTGGTCATGGCAAACTCCGATCTGATGGCGCGCGGCGGCAATCCGCGGTCGCGCGATGGCTTGGCCGCGGTGGGGGTCGCATTCCGCCGCGCCCTGGTCTCGCAGTGTCATCCCAAGATGATTCTTGCCCTGTTCCTGCCGTTCGTGATTGCCCTGCTGGGGGCCATTGCGCTGCTGTGGGTGTTTTGGACGCCGTTGACGGCGTGGCTCAATGGCGAGGCCGCCGGCTGGACCGCGCTCAACGACGTCGACCAGTGGATGGTGACGCTGGGCTTGTTTTCATTGAAGTTGTACCTGATACCGTTTTTGGCGCTTTGCATCCTGTTGCCGCTGTCAGGCATTCTGGGGCTCGTCATCGCGGCGATCTTCGTCATGCCGATCGTGCTCAATCACCTCGATCATCGCAACTACAAGGGGCTGGCCCGGCGCGGCGAATATGCGGGCACCGTTGGCACCTGGAACGCGGTGTGGGTCGGTTTGCTGTTCATGGCTGGCTGGCTGCTTACAATGCCGCTGTGGCTCATTCCGCCGCTGGCGATCGTGCTGCCGGTGTTCTGGTGGGCCTTCGCTTTCACGCGCATGCTGCGGGTGGATGCCATCGTCGAGCACGCCAGCGCCGCCGAGCGCAAAATTCTCTGGCGCCGCCATAATCGCCAATTATGGGCCATTGGCGCCTGCCTTGCGGTTGCCAATCTGCTGCCGCCGGCCTGGTTGATACTGCCGGTGTTTTCCGCGCTGGTATTTGCCCATTTTGGCCTGGAAGCTTTGCGCCAGCTGCGGCAAGAAGCGTCCGTTTCCTGATCGGTCGAGGTTCCTCATGTCTTTCATCGCGCCGCGCGTGAAACTGCTCATCATTGGCGATGAAATTCTATCCGGCCGCCGCCAGGACAAGCATTTCGTCAAATTCGTGGAATTCCTCGCCAGACGCGGGATGCAGCTCAGTGGCGCCGAGTTCATATCCGACGACCGCGACACCATCGCGGCGGTGTTGAAGCGCACGTTCGCCAGTGGCGCCATCGTTTTTTCCTGCGGTGGCATTGGTGCGACGCCCGACGACCGGACGCGGCAGGCGGCCGCCCAGGCGCTGGGCCTGAAGCTGGTTCTGCATCCGGAAGCGGCGCGCCTCATTGCCCAGCGCTGCGCCGACAACGCCCGCCACGGTCAGGGCAGCGCCGACATGTCTCTGCCCGAGAATCAGCAGCGCCTGCAAATGGGCATGTTTCCGGAAGGTGCGGAAATCGTTCCCAATTCGTTCAACAAGATTCCGGGGTTCTTCATTCGCAACCATACGTTCATGCCGGGATTCCCCGAGATGGCCTGGCCGATGATGGAGTGGACGCTCGATACGCGCTATGCCAATCTACAGCACAAAACGACCCGGGTCGAGCATTCCTTCCTTGCGTTTGGCCTGCCGGAATCCAGAATTACACCGGCACTCGAGGAACTGGAGCGGCGGTGGCCGGGCGTCAAGGCGTTCAGCCTGCCCAGCGTGGGTGCTCCCGGGCGTTCCTACATCGATCTGGGCGTCAAAGGTGAGCCTGCGGCGGCGGCGCAGGCGCTGACCTACTTGCGCGACGAAGTGGTTCGTGTCGGCGGCATGCTCACGCCGCCGCAAAAGTAGGTGACCAAGCAACGCGCCAGGGGGCGCCCTGGTGACACGGCCAACTCGTCAGAGAATCTCTGAGCGAACATTTTTATCGTCAGGGGCTTGCGGAACGTCGTTTTTTTTCATAGTATGGAATTTCCGTGTTGCATCGCGTCAATTCCTGCTCATGCCAAGATCTTCCGCGTTGTCTTACTCTTCGGGGCCGCTCTCGCCACCTACTATGCCCTCCGTCACGGTGCAGGTGCTCGAGCGAGCCATGTCGTTGCTCGACGTGCTGGCCGAGCATGTGGAACCCGTGTCGCTGAAGGACTTGGCCGCCACGACGCATCTGCACGCATCGACGACCCACCGTATCTTGAACGATCTGGTCGTGGGGCGCTATGTCGAGCGCGTCGACAGTGGCCTGTACCGGCTGGGGATGCGGCTCCTCGAACTTGGATCCCTGGTGAAGGGGCGGCTGAATGTGCGTGAGGTGGCCATCGAGCCAATGCGCGAGCTGCACCGCCTGACGGGCCAGACCGTGAATCTGTCGCTGCGCCAGGGCGACGAGATCGTCTACGTCGAACGCGCGTGGAGCGAGCGCTCGGGCATGCAGGTCGTGCGCGCGATCGGCGGACGCGCGCCGCTGCACTTGACTTCCACGGGGAAGCTGTTTCTGTCGATCAGCGATCCGCGCCAGGTTCGGGCCTATGCGCTACGCACCGGCCTGGCGGGCACGACGCGCAACAGTATCACGCAGCTCGATCGGCTCGAGCATGATCTGACTCTGGTCCGGCGCCACGGCTATGCGCGCGACAATGAAGAGCTGGAGCTTGGCGTGCGCTGCATTGCCGCCGGTATCCACGACGACACCGGCAAGCTGCTGGCCGGCCTTTCGCTGTCGGCGCCCGCCGAGCGCATGCGCGACGAATGGATTCGGGCATTGGTCGAGACGGCTTCCCGCATTTCGGGGGCGCTGGGCTACGAGGGCCGCTCGAACTGAGCAGCGCGGTGGCCCGCGATCAACCGGATTCCCCCCGCGTGATCATCATGCGGTCACGGGATCCCTTGAGATGATCATTGCCTGGCACGGTCACCGGGGGGGCGATTCGGTCGAATGATCATCACCGGGTCATCCGATTCTCCGAGCGACTGTTACATATGGATTCAAACTAATTTGTTGCGCTGCGACAAATAGATATTGACAAGGTGTCGTAGATATATAAAATAGCAATTGTGCAGTGCAGCAATACCAGTTGCGAAGCAAGAGAATCAGATTGAGAGCCTTCCACTGCGAAGACTTCCGCTGCGCATCGTTGAACGTGGTTCGATCGTCAATGCTTTGGCCCGGAGGGCCAGTCGGAGGAATTAAATTACCATGAGCGCCATACCCCAGAATATTCTTGCCAGCCAGAGAGCCTCGCTGGATAACCTCGTTGCCATCCAGAACGTATTTTTCGAAGGCTTCGAGAAGCTGGTGGATCTGAACCTGAAGGCCGCCAGAGCCAGCCTCGAAGACGCCGTCCAGCGCACGCGCGAGGTGGTTGAACTCAAAGACGCCCAGGATGCCGTCTCGTTTGCGTCCGGTCTGACGCAGCCGAACGCGGAAAAGGCCTTGGCCTACGGCAGGCACGTGTACGATATCGTCAGTGGCGTGCAGGCTGATCTGACCCGCCTGAGCGAAGAGCAGATCTCCGAAAATCAGAAGCAGGTGAGCGACGCGATCGAGCAGTTCTCGAAAAACGCGCCCGTCGGCACTGAAAGCGCGGTGGCGTTGCTGAAATCGTCGCTGTCGACGGCAACCAGTGCGTACGAGTCGGTTGCCAAGGCTGCGAAGCAGGCGAGCAGGGCTGCGGAATCCAATCTTGCAGCGGCGACCAATGCAACGCTGAAGGCGGCGACCGACGCGGTCGAAGCGGCCAAGCCCGCGGCGCGCGCACGCCGCGCGGCGGCCTGATCGAAGGCATTCCCCCGTCATCACCCGCCATGATTCGTCATGGCGGGTTTCTTTTGCGTGCGCGAAATTAAAACTTATAATCGCCTCACCTTCAACGAACACTGACGCGCCGCGGTGGCGGCGCGCCGCCTTCCCATGAAAAATTTCGACTGGGCCAATCCCTATCCTTCCGCGCGAATTCCGGTGTTTGCCCGCAACGTCGTGGCAACCTCGCATCCACTGGCAGCGCAGGCCGGTTTGCGCATGCTCCTGAAGGGGGGCAATGCGGTGGATGCGGCGTTGGCCGCGGCGGCAACCATCGTTCAGGTGGAGCCGGTGTCTTGCGGCCTGGGTGGCGATTGCTTCGCCATCGTGTGGGACGGCGGCAAGCTGCATGGCTTGAACGCGTCGGGTTGTGCGCCAGCCGCCTGGAATGTCGACTATTTCAAGCGTAAGTACGGGGTGGATGCAAACGGCCTGGCGAAGCGACCCACGCGCGGCTGGGATTCAGCAACCGTACCAGGGGTCGTTGCCGGCTGGGCGGCGTTGCACGAAAAATTTGGCAAGCTGCCGTTCGAGGATTTGTTCGCGCCCGCCATCGAGATTGCCGAGCGCGGCTACGCCGTGCCGCCCGTCGTCGCGGCCAAATGGGCGAACGCGGTCGACGAACTGCGCGATCAACCGGGTTTCGCGCAGGCTTTTCTGCCCAAGGGCCGCGCCCCGCTGGTCGGCGAGACGTTTCGTCTGCGCGGTGTGGCGCACACTTTGCGGCGCATCGCCGAGACGCGGGGGCGTGATCTCTACGAGGGCGAGCTGGCCGAGAAGATCGTGGCGTTCAGCCGTGCGCACGGCGGCGCTTTCACGGCGGACGATCTGCGCAATTACCGCCCCGAGTGGGTCGAGCCCATCGCGCGTGATTATCGCGGCTACACGTTGCACGAATTGCCGCCGAACGGGCAGGGAATCGCGGCGCTCATCGCTTTGGGTATTCTCGAGCAGTTCGATGTGGCGAGCATGCCGGTTGATTCGCCGGCGTCGCAGCATATTCAGATCGAAGCCATGAAACTGGCCTTTGCCGATCTGTACCGCTATGTTTCAGATCCGCGCAGCATGGATGTGACGCCGGCGCAAATGCTGGGCGATGCGTATCTGCGCAGTCGCGCCAAGCGCATTCGCCCCGATCGCGCCGGCCGCTATCAGGCGGGCCGGCCGTATGCGGGCGGAACGATTTATCTGTCCGCCGCGGATGAGCACGGCATGATGGTGTCTTTCATCCAGTCCAATTACATGGGGTTCGGCTCCGGCATCGTCGTGCCCGAAACAGGCATCAGCATGCAGAATCGCGGCGTCGGCTTCTCCATGGATCCGCACTCGCCCAATGTGGTGGCGGGTGGCAAGCGGCCGTTTCACACCATCATTCCCGGCTTTCTGACGCGTGATGGCAAACCAGTCATGAGCTTTGGCGTCATGGGCGGCGATATTCAGCCGCAAGGCCATCTGCAGACGGTCGTGCGCATGATCGACTACGGCCAGCAGCCGCAGGCGGCCTGCAGCGCACCACGTTGGAAAATCAATCGCGATTTCAGCATCGACGTTGAAACGGGCATGAATCCCGATACGGTGCGGGCGCTGGTGGATCTTGGCCACCCGCTGAAGCCCAATGGCGACTACTACATGGGTTTCGGCGCCGGGCAGTTCATCTGGAAGATGTCGGATGACCCCGGCGATGGCTACGTCGCTGCCAGCGACAGCCGGCGCGATGGCCAGGCCGTCGGGTTTTGAGGAATCAGGCCAGCGCGCGCACGCACGCTTCGATGAGCGCCGGGCCGCGGTAGATCAGCCCCGTATAGAGTTGAACGGCGTCGGCGCCCGCCGCGACTTTTTCCTTGGCATCGCCACCGCAAGCAATGCCGCCAACGCCGATGATCGCGATCGCGTTGCCCAGCCGCTGGCGCAGCCGGCGAATGACGGTCAGTGACATTTCGTGCACGGGAGGCCCCGACAGGCCGCCCGTCTCGTCCGCGTGCGGCAGGTTCCGCACCGCGTCGCGCGATAGAGTCGTGTTGGTGGCGATCACGCCATCGATGGCATAGTGCGCCAGGGTGTCGGCAATGGCGTCGATCTGCTCGGTGGTCAGGTCGGGCGCCACCTTCACCGCAATGGGCACATGGCGGCCGGTCTGATCGGCCAGTTCGCGGCGTTTGTCGCACAGGCTGGCCAGCAGGGCGGCCAGTTCCTCGCGTTCCTGCAATGAGCGCAGATTGCGGGTGTTGGGCGAGGAGATGTTGATCGTGATGTAGTCGGCATGCGCGTACACGCGCTCCAGCCCGAGCAGATAGTCGTCGACAGCCTGCGACATTGGCGTATCGGCATTCTTGCCGATGTTCAGGCCCAAAATGCCGCCGTCTTGGCGCCAGTGGCTCTTTTTGATGTTTTCCACGAACGCGTCGAGGCCATCGTTGTTGAATCCCAGCCGGTTGATCAGGGCCTGCGCGCGTGGCAGGCGGTACAGGCGTGGCCGGGGGTTGCCGGGCTGCGCGCGCGGCGTGACCGTGCCCACCTCGATGAAGCCGAACCCCAGGTTGCCGAGACAGTCGATGAACGCGCCGTTTTTGTCGAGGCCGGCGGCGAGGCCAACCGGATTGCGCAGCCGCATGCCCATGAGGGTACACGGCAATTCCGGCGCGCTGCGCAGGAGCCGGCGGGTAAGCGCGCAATCGTACGCGCGCAAGAGCGAGGCGAGCGTGAGATCATGCGCGGTTTCCGCATCGAGCGAGAACAGGGCGGGGCGGGCCAGCGGGTAGGCGTTGAACAGAAGCGGCATGAATGATCGTGGATTGGTGTGCCGTGCGCAAATTCGAACTCAGCGGACGGCGCCCGGCGCGAGACTGCGACGGCCCGCGGTGTCAGAGGCTTTCGACATCCGGCTCCGTCCACACCCCGTCTGTAAGGATCTGGAACGGCCTGAAGCGCGACTTGTAGCGCATTTTACGGCTTTCCTTGATCCAGTACCCCAGGTAGAGCCACGGCAGGCCCAGTTGCCGGCACTGCGCTATTTGCCACAGTATGCCGTAGGTGCCAAGGCTGCCATGAGCTTCCGGGTCGAAGAAGGTGTAGACCGCCGACAGCCCGCTCTTGAGGATGTCGATGATGGACACCATGACCAGGCGCCCGTCCGGCGTGCGGAAGTCGACGAGGCGGGAGTCGACGCGGCTGGCCAGCAGGAACTGTGTGTATTGGGACCGGCTGTCTTCGTCCATGCCGGCTCCCGGGTGTCTCTGCTTCTGGTAGCGGTCGTACAGCGCGAACTGCTCTGGGTCCCAGTGCAAGTCGGTAGTGTGCGCCACCAGGCCGCTGTGGCGTCGGGCGGTCTTGCGTTGTGTGCGTGTTGGCTGGAAGCGCCGCGCGTCGATGCGGATGGACTGGCACGCGTGGCAGGCGTCGCAATGGGGCCGGTACGTGAAGAGGCCGCTACGGCGAAAGCCTTGTTCGACCAGAGCCGAATAGACTTCGGGACCGATCAGGTGCGAGGGGGCGGCAACCTGAGAGCGCGCCTCGTGCCGTGGCAGGTAGCTGCAGGGATAGGCCGCCGTCACGTAGAACTGGACGGCCTTGAAAATGGATTCCGACGGGTGGCTCATGGTGGGCTCGACAGTGTTGCTTGGCGTGCCGGCGGCTGACCGATTCCCCGGTGTGCCGGCGTGGCGGCCGACCAATCCATTATGACGGGGTTGGCGCACCGAGCGCAAGTGGGTTCGATTGCATCAGGCGGCCCGCCGGCCACCTCGGCGCCGGAAGAGCCACTGCGGCGTCCAGCAGGGCCAGAAACTGGCGCCGCGCCATGGGGCGCGCGCCCAGGCTGGCAAGGTGGCTGGTCTGCTGCTGGCAGTCGATGTGGGAAAACCCGTGTTGCCGCAGGAAGTCCACGAGGTAGGCCAGTGCGATCTTGGAGGCATCGCGGCGTCGGTGAAACATGGATTCGCCAAAGAAGAAGCGTCCCAGGGCGACGCCATACAGTCCGCCCTCCAATTGGCCGTCGATCCAGGTTTCCACACTGTGCGCCTCGCCGGCCTGGTGCCACGCCAGGTAAGCGGCCTGGATGGCGGGCGAGATCCACGTGCCCGCCTGCGTGGCCCTGGGTTGCGCGCAGGCCTGGACCACGCGTTCGAAAGCAGTGTCGGTCTTGATCTGGACGGATGCGTGGGCGCTGTACTCGGCGTGCGCAATTTGTCGCAGGGTCTTGCGCAGCGAGTGCGACGGCTTGAAATCCGCGCACGCCAGCACCATGCGCGGGTCGGGGCTCCACCACAGGATGGGGTCCTCTTCGTTGTACCAGGGGAAAATTCCGCGGCTGTAAGCAGCGCGCAGCCGCGTCAGCGACAGACAGCCGCCAATGGCCAGCAACCCGTCGGGGAGCGCCGATGCCGGATCAGGAAATGGTGAGACTTCGTCGAGCCAGACTAGCATGACGGCTGTTCATTCACGTGGCGGCGGCAGGGCGTAATGGTGGATGGGGTACACACCGCGACGGCGGTCTTCCAGGTAATGTTCCAGCGTGGTGCGCACCGTGCGGAAGGCGAGATCGGCCCATGGAACGTCGGCGGCGTCGAAAAACCGCGCTTCGAGTGTCTCGAAACCGGGCGACATCTCGGCCGCGAGCACACGCGCCAGATAAAAGAAATGGACTTGTTCGACGTGAGGCACGTCGATGATGGTATAGATCTGGCCAAGCTCGAACCGTGCGCCCGTTTCCTCCTTGGCTTCGCGCAGAGCGCCCTGCGCCGTGGTTTCCCCCAGCTCCATGAAACCCGCCGGCAGAGTCCAGAACCCGCGCCGCGGCTCGATCGCACGGCGACAAAGCAGCAGCTGTTCACCCCATGCAGGAACGACGCCCACGACGTTGAGCGGGTTGTGATAGTGCACCGCGCCGCAGTGTTCGCAGACGTCGCGCGCGCGCGTGTCGTCGGGGGGTACGCGGTGCGTGGTGGCGTGGCCGCACTGGGTGCAGAATTTTTGTGCGCGTGGGGCAGGAAAATAGAAGGAAGGGGCGTGCGGAGTCATTGTGAGAATGCCGGGTGAATCCATGTAAAGTACTCGATCGCGCATGCGTTGTCGCCGCGGCCGGCGCGTCAACCATTATCGCGCGTTGCGCTTGCGCCATGTCGGTCGCGGCCGCCCTGCGATACATTCGGCCGCTTGCGACGGCGCGCGGGGCGCATTGGCGCCAGCGGCGAGGTCGGGACCGTCTACAATACGCCCGGTCTCTTGCGGGTGCCAATGGCCGACCCGATTTCCAGCGAGTCTATTCGTGAATCCCAAAGGCTGTTCATTTCTGCTTGCCCTGTTCGTGGTCGTGGTGGGCCTTGGGTTGGGTTATGGGAAGTTTCGCGCGCAGCAGCGCAAGGCATTGCGCGACGCGCGCATCGCGCAATGGCACGGGCCGCTGCTGGCCATGCTTGGCCATCCCCCGCATGTCTCGTTTCGCAACCAGGCATTCAGCGTTTCGGGGTTTCTTTGCGGCGAGTTTGCCGAAGCGGCGGCGTCGACGGTGCCACACTTCCAGCGATTCGTGGTCAGCCCCGACCATGTGGTCGTGGTGGGCGCGCGCGCCTACACGTCGAGCGGCGACGAGCTGGCGCGCCGCCAGTGGCGCGATGATCAGGCCCGCCTCGATCAGTTGACGGCGCGCGGCGCCACGCCCGAACACGCATTCGACGCGGTGGCGTGGGATCCCCATTGCCAATGAACCGGGATTACTATTTGGAATACAAGGGATATGTCGCGGCATGGTGAATGACGACACGGTTGAGGCGTTGCGCGACGCGGACGATTCGCGCTTCGGTGGCCCCTTCCTGGGGGTGCTGGGCGGCATGGGCCCCATGGCGGGGGCGGTGTTCATGGAACGGTTGACCGCCCTCACGCCCGGCAGCGTCGACCAGGCGCACGTGCCGGCAATTCTGTGGAGCGACCCGCGCATACCTGATCGTCCCGCGGGCCGCGCGGGCATGGGGCCAGACCCGCTGCCCTGGATGCGCAATGGCATGCGCCATCTCGAGCGCGCGGGCGCGCGCGCCATCGTCATCCCCTGCAATACCGCGCACGTGTGGTACGACGCGCTGGCGGCGGCGGTGTCGGTTCCCGTCCTGCATATCGTATCCGCCGTCGTCGACGATCTGCGTCGCCAGGGGGTGGCGCGTGGCCGCATCGGCTTGCTTGGAACGGCCACGACGCTGCGGCTGGCGCTTTACCAGCGCGAGCTGACCCGCCTTGGCTACACTTGCGTCGTGCCGGACGAAGACGAACTTGCGCGTCATTGCGCCGAATCGATCCGTCTGGTGAAGATGAACCACCTGATCGATGCCCGCGGACCCGCCACCGAAGCGGTGGTGTCGCTGCTGCGCCGTCGAGTCGATGCCGTGGTGTTGGGCTGCACCGAGTTGCCGCTGGCATTGCCGCATGCCGTTCGCGGGGAATTCGGTACCGTCATGACCGATTCGATCGACGCCTTGGCGCTGGCGGCAATTGCCTGGCATGCCGCGGCTGTCGGCTCGTGAATCCAGGGATCCGTCGCCCGTTCGCCACCTTTCATCTGGGCAGCATGGTGGTGCCGAGTCTGGCCGCCAGTATCAGTACGGCCACGAGTACGATTGCTTCGACGATGAGCACCGAACGGAATCCGCGAGCGCCCGCATCCTCTCCCTTGTCCAGGCGTTTCATCCAGGACCATCGGTCCCAGGAGCCGAGTGCTACGGCGACTACTGCCAGGGCGACCTTCGTGGCGAGAATCTTGGTGTAAGTGGTGTCCCACGGGTGCGCCGAGGGGCCCAGTGTGCGGACCGCGTTGACCAATCCCGTGGCGACCACCGTCGGCACGGCGATTGTCGCCATCTTCGATAAGCGGTGCGCAAGCGCGCCGCGCTGTCGTGTGCTCCAGGTGTGCCAGGTGGGAATCGACAGCGCGCAAATGCCTACCGATCCCGCCCACGCACCCGCGGACAAGATATGAATGGTGTGCACCAGTACGGCGGCGCTGAAAAATCCGTCGTCGGCCGCGTGTCCGGTTGCGGCACGTGCGTAACTGAAGGCAATCAGGCCCGGTATGTATAGCAGCCCGTAACGCGAGCGCGGGGTTGCCCGCGCGGCGCGCGGGCCAACCGCCGCCGCCAGTATGATCCAGGCGGCCAACGCGACCCAGACCATGGCGCCGTAATCCGACCGCGTCAGTACCAGCCATGCGGCGCCCGGAAAGCCCGCGGCGTCCGTATCCGTCATCGCGACGGTGGATGCCGAGAAGTATGCCGCCAGCCCGATGCCGAGCAGCGCGATGATCCAGCGACTGTAGCGGAAAAGACTGGCGGCCACTGGCGGCGGCACCGCGCCGCGTATGACCGCGGTGCCAATGCCGCCCGCCAGCGCTGTGTCGACCCAGGCGGCGGACAGGGGTTGCAGCCACTGTGCGGCCACGCTCATCGTTGCAGCCGCTACTTTACGGTGAACGTGTAATGACCTTGTGTGCGGTGGCCGTCATCGGCCACCGCCACCCACCGTACCTCGTATTTGCCGGCGGATAAGGCGGGCAGTGCGACACGCATGATTTTGCGTGAGCGGCCTTCGACGCTTGATTTCGCGCGATTGACCGGTTTGCCCTCGGCGTTGCGCACCGTCAGGTGGCTGAACGCCGACTCGAGCGGATTGTCGTACGAGATGCGCACTTGTTCGGGGGCGGCCACCGTTGCGCCGGGCGCCGGAGTTTCGTGAACAGGGTGGGCGTGCGCCCAGGCCTGCCCCGCCACGCCGAGCGTGAGTACGCCGGCGGTGGCGAACGAAACGAAGATCGCGCGAACCGTATGATGCGGGGTGGCGGTGGTCATGGTTCCGATCCTAGTGGAGCGACGCCAGTTTGACGCTCGTATCGCCCAAAGCGTGCGCGACATCATACATGGCCTGGTTGAGTAGTTTGTGTGTGTTTTCATCGGCACCATGGCCGTATTTCACGTCGATGTCGGCCATGACCTGGTTATGAATGGTATGCGATAGAGCCTTGTCGAACAAGTAGCCGGACCAGAACGTTCCATCGGGCGTCGTGCCCGCCTGCACCAGTGCGCGGGCCAGCTTCACACCCTTGAGATCCGCAGGCGCCTTCGGGAGCTTCACGCCCGCTTCGGTGGCGCGCTTGAGGCCGTCATGCACCGCGAACGTCATGCCGTTGATGAAATTCTTCACGTCTTTCTCGCCATACTGCTTGTTCAGCTTGGAGACTTCGGCTTTTACGGTTTTTTCACCCAGCATCGACACTAGCGCCTTGTCGAATGTGAAATGTTCGGCTCCGCCCCCGGCCTTGACCAGCGCAGCGGTGGCGGTAAGTGCCGGTGCGCCGGTGTAGATCGGGCCACCGAACCAGTTCATGCCCATGTCTTTTTGCGCGGTGGCGGGTGCCGCGTTGTCGGCGGCAGCGGCGGTGCCGGCGAAGGCCAGACCTAGCGCGGCGGCCAGTACGACCGGTGCAGCGGAGAATTTCCGAGTGAATTTCATAATGGGTTCCTTTGAAATGATGATGGGAGGCTTCGCGCCGACGCGATTATGCGGCCTTGGCGCTGAGCCCTTGCAGATAGGCGGGAAACCCCCCGTCGGGGTATAAATCGTTGAGTTCGCTGAGTACCGGTGCGGGCAAAAGCTCGCTGATGTGATTTCCCAGCGCCTCGCTGAGGGTCGCCAGGGTGAGGTTCTGGCGTATGAATGCGCTGGCCAGTTCCACCAGCAGTTGCTGGTTGGTTGTCATGCCGCCGGTGGTGTCGTCGCCCGCCTGCCCCACCAGCGCGGTTCCGTCGTCGGCAACCAGCACCAGCCAATGGCAGCTTGTGTCGGGTGCAATCGCATGGCGATGGATGGAACCTTGACAGCCGCCGCACTCGTGTTCGCAGGCTTGCAGGCAGAGTGTCGTGATATGTATGCCGCGTTCGACCGCCATGCGCAGGGCAGCGGCCAGCGCGGCCGCTTCGGAAGCCTGCAGCGCGATGAACAGCGTGCTGTGGCAGGTATCGATGATTTGCTGCGCCTTTGCCAGCAATTCGTTGCCCCGCAGGTTGAAGACCACGGCGGGCTCGTGCTTGCGCGTCTGGTGCGCCAGCGCGCGTCCCGCCGCGACCAGGGCGCGCTTGTGTTCGAATTCCAGGCTGCGCAGCAGCTGGCGCGGAGGCGTTGGCGTGTAACGCTGGCTGCCATCGTGTTCGGCGCGCAATATGGCGCCGCGCTCGACCAGTTTTTCGGCCACCGCATAGATGTTGGCGCGCGGAATTCCGGTTTTCTTGGCAAGCTCGTAACCGTTGAGCGCGCCCTCGCTGACCAGCGCCGCGTAGGCGCGTGCTTCATATTCGGTGAACCCGAGCTGTTGAAGCGTTTTGATCGTATCCATTGCGTATGCGGGCCGGCAACTAGTAGTTGTTTGTATAGCAACTATAGACTAAATCAGCGGACTGTCAAGACATGAATGCGTGTTGCGGCGCGCCTCGTGGCGCAGGGTGTGGGTGCGCTGCGGCGCCCGATCGACGGGTTGGGTGTGAGGAGGAGGCACGAAAAAGCCCGCGCGACGGCGGGCGGGCTGGTCATTCGATGTCGGGAAAAACGGGAAACCGCGGAAAATGTATTAGATTCGTATCGGCGAGGTGCCTGGAAACCCGCGGGAACACTGGAGGCGCAAGCCGGAATTGAACCGACGTACACGGATTTGCAGTCCGCTGCATAACCACTCTGCCATTGCGCCGCGCCCTTCGCCACACCTGCGTCATGGCGCGCGAAAGTTAGCCTTCCATTCTACACCATCGATTCGCGTCCATTCATGGATTCAGCAAGTCGTGCGTGCTCGTGCGTGATCGGTCGGCGGTCGCCTTCAATGCATTGACGAACTGGGTATTGCTGTCAACGATGAATTCCCGCCATTTTTCCATCAATGAATCCGCCGATTTGGCTTTCAGCTCGGTATCGTACGAGAACTGATGGATGGCAACCGATTTGCTTTCTATCAGAAACCTGACGTACGCGAATGCGGTGATGGAGTCGTCCGGCTTGCTCAGGTTCAGTGACAGGTCGAGCACGAGCAGGGGGAAACGGGCCGTGGCGAATTCTATTTCCTTGGAAGCATTCGTATTGGCGATGGAGCAAATGGAGGGGAAGATGCGACGGAAGTCTTGAACCAGCCCGTCGAACGCTTGTTCGCTTGTCATCGAAAAGTTGGCCCGTTGTCAGGCATCATTCGTGTTGGACGGTCGGAATACGGCGTCGACCCTTTTGCCGCCCGATCGCCGTCGTCATCTCGCGGTGTTTTGAAAGAGCGCGTTCAGTTCCTGGTGTGGCATGGCACCGGCGAAGTCGTCGAACCGCCCGCTCTCGAGCAGCGTGCGCGCGGCGCGCTGCGCACCACCCCAGGCGGTGCGGGCAAGCCCGCCACCCACGCTGATGCGCCGTACGCCCATTGCGGTAACGTCTTGCAGGGTGAACTCGCTGGTCGAGCCGATCAGCAGATTGACGGGTTTGGGTGACACGGCCGCAATGATCGCGGTGATTTGCGCGCGCGTATGGATACCCGGCGCGTAAAGGCAATCGGCCCCGGCTTGCGCATAAGCTTTGAGGCGGACGATGGTGTCGTCCAGGTCGGGGCGGCCGACGATGA
The DNA here is from genome assembly GCA_004298545.1 of Candidimonas sp. Taxonomy (GTDB): domain Bacteria; phylum Pseudomonadota; class Gammaproteobacteria; order Burkholderiales; family Burkholderiaceae_B; genus SCQX01. The sequence continues at coordinate 33,331 of SCQX01000210.1, forward strand.
AGTTTTCGGCGCGGCCGACCAGCAGCGTGTCGCCACCGGTTTCGTCGATTGCCGCGCGCGCGGCCCGCATTCTGGCGACGGCGTCGTCGAGACTGCGCAGCGGCGCGTCTGGATTGCGCGTCGAGTCCTCGATCGACAGGCCGGCCACCCCGGTGTCGACGGCCATGCGCACACTCTCTGCCACGCCGCTGGGATCCGATGCGAAACCGTCCTCGAAATCCGCGTTGATGGGGAGATTCGTGGCTTCCACGAGCGACCGCAAATGAGCCAGGACCGTGGCGCGCGGCACCGTGTTGTCGGCCCGACCCTGCGACCAGGCGAAGCCGGAGCTGGTGGAGGCCAGTGCCTTGAACCCCAGGCTTTGCAGGAACAAGGCGCTACCCACGTCCCAGGGGTTGGGCAGCAGGAAGCAGCCTTGCGCGTGTAGCGCCTTGAACGCGGCGCGTTTCTGTTGAATGGTGAAACCCATGGACCCCCCCGAACGAATGGATAGTCGCGGAACTGTTGGGGACAGTATAGGCGCCCTGACGTCCGGCCTCACATGCCGCGCAGCCGCGCGCGTTCCCGCGAACGGGGATGACCCGGGGGCGCCGCACCCGCCTCCGCCTCACGGGACGATTTCGACGATGCCCGGGTTCCGCGCCGCGTAATCCATAGCGTAGGTGAGCTCATCCGCGGTTTCGGTGTGCACCTGCAACAATGGCTGGCTCCTGGCGACCTCGGTTCCAAGCACGACTTCCATGAGGACACCGGCGGCCTTGGCTTCCGGCGCGCCGGCCAGTTTCGCGAGTTGCGCAAGCTTGCGGTTGTCGATGAAGGCAATCCGCCCCGCGCGGCGCGCGGTCAGAGGGCGCACATGCGTCGCCCGCGGTGGCTCGCGCATGCCCCCCTGCGCCTGGCAGATGCGCTGGAACTTGGTCCAGGCGCGTCCGTCGGCCAGGGTGGAGAGGGCCAATTCGTGGCCGGCGCCCTTGGCGGCTGCGCCACCGACCTCCAGCACGGTGCCGGCAAGCATCGTGGCGCGTTCGCGCAGATCGGCAGGGGCGTCGCGGCTGCCTTGCAGGACGGCCAGGATGTCGCGCGCTTCCAGCGCGGGTCCGATGCCGCGGCCGACGGGCTGCGAGCCGTCCGTTCGGATGCAGCGGGCCCGCAGCCCGAACCGCGCGGCGACCGCGACGAGCTGGTCGCTCAGGCGGCGCGCAGCACCTTCCGTTCGCACCTTGGCGGTCGGGCCGACGGGAATGTCGAGCACGACGTGGTTCGATCCCGCCGCGATCTTCTTGGACAGCACCGACGCGATCAATTGCCCTTCGGTGTCCAGGTCGATTTCACGCTCCACGCGAACGAAAATGTCATCGGCCGGGCTCAGGTGCATGGCGCCGCCCCAGGCGACGCAACCGCCCTCCGATTCCACTACGCGGCGCAGGGTAGAGATGTCGAGATCGACCGGCGCCAGGGTCTCCATGGTGTCCGCGGTTCCCGCCGGCGAGGTGATGGCCCGCGAAGAGGTTTTGGGCATCACCAGGCCGTTGGCCGTGGCGATCGCGACGATGATCGGGGTTGTCCGGTTGCCGGGCAGCCCGCCGATGCAGTGTTTGTCCACCACCACCGGCGCGTCCCACGTCATTCGCTCGCCGACGTCGATCATGGCCTGCGTGAGATCGACGATCTCTTGTTCGTCCAGTGGCAGTGCCGCGCTGGCGGTCAGGAAAGCCGCCAGATGCGCGTCGGTGTAGCGCCCGGAGGCGGTGTCGCCGACGATGGCCGCCAGCGCGGCCGCATCCAGGCGATGCCCATAGATGCGCCGTCGTACATCTGCCAGGGATTCCAGTACGGGCGCATGGCGAACGGTGAGGGCGTCGCCCTCCGCGACGCCCAGCCGCTCCCAGGCGGCTTCGGACAGCGCCGCCTCGCCAGGCGCGACCAGATCGCCATCAGCCTGGAACAGGATTGCCTGCACCTGGCGCCCGCCGGCGCAAAGCAGCACCTGCGAGTGGGATGACAGGCCTTCGGCGCGGCAGACGTGACAGTCGGTGTGCATGATCGCGATGACTTGGTGCCGCGCGTGCAATCGCAGGCGCCGGGCGCGCAGTGTTCGAGGCGCATCGGTTCCGCTGGCGGGGGGCTGCGATATCATAGCGTGAAGGTTTGCTCCGGTCGGGGGACGGTGGCCGGCCATCCGGTGTCTCTCTCGATGCGCACGCGCAGCGCGTCGGACGCGTCCGGTTCGCCGTGAATGATGAAAACGCGGGACGGCGCGCGGCGGAACCCGGACAGCCAGCGCATCAGTTCGTTGGCGTCGGCGTGCGCCGATAGGGTAGCCAGATTGGCGATGCGCGCGCGCACCGGCACCCACTGCCCGTGAATCTTCACCTCGCGCGCCCCTTGGAGCAGCTTCCGGCCACGCGTGCCCGCGGGCTGGAAACCGCTGAAGAGGATAGTATTCTCGCCCCCGGGCGCGAAGGCGGCCAGGTGGTGGAGCACGCGGCCGCCCGTGGCCATGCCGCTGGCCGAGATGATGACCTTCGGGGCGCCGCTGGCGGTGATGCGCTTGGATTCCTCGGCCTCGCGCGTGTAGGTGGCGATGCCGCAGGCGGCGCGGCACACCGCCGGCGTCAGGCGGTGATCGTTCCGATGCGTATCCAGCAGCCGGGCGGCGTTGATCGCCATCGGGCTGTCCAGATAGATGGGGACGGATGCGAGCCGGCCCGCCTCGCGCAGCCGCCACAGGTGATAGAGCACGAGCTGCGCGCGGCCGACCGCGAACGCCGGAATGATGACCGTGCCGCCACGGCCCACGGTTTCCCCGATCAGCGCGCCCAGCGCTTCCGCAGGGTCGTCCGGGGCGTGGACGCGGTCGCCATACGTGGATTCGATGGCGATGCAGTCGGCCTCGGCCACGGGCTGGGGGTCGAAGAACACCGGGTCGCCGTAGCGCCCCAGATCGCCCGAGAAGACGATGCGCCGGCCGTCCCACGCAATTTCCGCGGTGGCGGCTCCGAGAATGTGACCCGCGTAGCGGAACGTCAGTGTGGCGCCGCCCGGAAGCGGCGCCGGCTGGCCGAATGGAACGGGCGTGAAGCGCGCGAGCGCGCGCTCGGCATCCTCCACTGTGTACAGGGGAAGCGCCGGCTTGTGCCGGGAGAACCCCTCGCGGTTGGCGTGTTCGGCATCCTTTTCCTGCAGGTGGCCGCTGTCTTTCAGGATGAGGTCGGCAACGTCGATTGTCGCCGCGGTGGCAAGAATCGCACCGCGAAAGCCATCGCGCACCAGCCTGGGCAGGTAGCCCGAATGATCGAGGTGGGCGTGGGTGAGCACCACCGCGTCGATCGTGGAAGGTTCGATCGGCAATGGCTGCCAGTTGAGTTCACGCAGATTCTTCAGGCCCTGGAACAGGCCGCAATCGATCAGGATGCGCTTCTTGCCATCGGTGAGAAGATGTTTCGATCCGGTGACGGTGCCTGCACCCCCCAGCGAGGTGAGCGTCAGCACGGCGGTTCTCACTGACTGGTCACCGCGATATCGGCCGGAGAGCCGAGCCCGTCGATGGCCTTGCGTTCGGCTGTGGTGAGCAGTGTGTCTCGCGTCCAGCCGGACAATGGCGCGGCGGCCGCGACGAGGTGCGCCCAGGAACAGTGATTCGCGAACAGCATGCCGGCGACGTCCAGTGTGCCGCCGCGGCTGATGTAGCCGCGCGCCGCCGTGCGCCGCGGGCCATCGTCCAGCCGTCGCAGCAGGCCCAGCATCGGTTCCGGCCGCGTATGGGTGGCGATCAGGCGGGGCAGGCCTGGCGGGAAGAGATTCGCCACGGTCTCGTCGTCGGCGGCGAAATCCGCCTCGAGCAGGTCGCGCGGCGCGCGAAAGCGCCCGGGCTCCAGCAATGCGGTGACGACCACCCGGCGTCCGCGGGCGGTGAGCCGGCGCGCGGCCTTGAGCGCTTCCTCCAGCTGGTAGGCGCCGATCGCGACGATCTGGAGTTCCGCCCCCGAGAGCTCGCCGTGAACATGGGCCGCGCCCGTGTTCACGAAACGCTCAGCCGCTTCGGCGCCGAAGCGGTACGGCATGTCGCGCTTGGACACGATCAGGCACGCCACCTGGCCACGGCCGCGATAGACCATGCGCAGCGCGGCCATTGCGCTGTTCACATCGACCGGGAACAGCACGCGGGATGTATCGGACATTTCCCCCAGCAGCGCTTCGCCGACGGTGGGATCCTGGTGCGACTGTTCGTTCTTGGCGTTCTCCCAGGTATGGGACGTTACGACGAGCGGCACCGAGATCCAGCCGGGCTGCCTGCCGGCCACACGCTGATGGCGCGAGAAGATGATCTCCTGGCGAAGGCCGCCCAGCATTTTCATGGCGAAGGCCTCGTAGCTGACGATCAGGTTGATGCCGCCCTTGTTGGCGAGCGCGGCACCGGCCACGGCCTCTTCGTTGAGGGCCGTGATGACGGCGCCGTGGACCGCGTCCGCGACGCCCGCTTCGGGCGTATTCACGCGGTGCTTGAGCCGTTCGAGCGTGGCGCCCATGTGGTTGGACTTCAGCTCGTCGGGGTTCCCGACCCGTGGGCGCAGGCCGGGATTGGCGTCGACGAGCTCGACGAACCAGCGATCGAGCGCCTGCATGGCGCAAGCGGGCGGCGCGCCGGCCAGCGCCCAGTCGGGTTCGGGAAGGCGGGGCGCCGGCGGATTGCGCATCGCCAGGGGATGCCGGCTTGCCGGTTCACGGCCCTGGCGGTCGTGGATGGCGATTTCGGCGACGGCGCGCTCGATTTCGTCGGGCGGGACGAAGAGCAGGTGCGCGGCGTCGTTGAACTGCGCGCGCGCCGATTCGTCGTGCGACGGGTTGCCGGCCAGCGGAAGGTTGTGCGCGGCGTTGGTGCCCGCGCCGGGAAATCCGAACCCCTTGACGGTTTCGGCGATGATGTAGGGAATGGGCGCGGGGTAGGTTCGCCCGGCATGGGCGGCGTAGCGGCCGAGCCGCTGTTCGGCCTCGACGATCGCCCATGCGATGGCGGCCGGATCGCGGCCATCGACCCGGATCGGCGCGAAGCCATTGTGCGTGAGATGCGTTGCCAGCCAGTCGGCACCACCCTGTTGGGTGATCTGGCTGCGCTCCTCGATGCGCCGCCCGTTGAGGATCATGATGGGGACGACCATGCCCGAGTCTTCCGCCCGCCACCAGCGCGGCTCGGACTGGTCGCCCCGCTGG